>DVKS01000072.1 GCA_018715905.1 Candidatus Caccovicinus merdipullorum
TGGACGAGCCTACCACTGATCTGGATATCCGCACACTGACTATTCTGGAGGATTATCTGGACAGCTTCCAGGGTATCGTGATTTCTGTATCCCATGACCGGTATTTCCTGGACCGGACGGCGCGGCGGATCTTTGCCTTTGAGGGCGATGGGAAGATTACCCAGTACGAGGGCGGTTTCACCGATTACCAGGCAGCCAGGGAGCAGAAGGAAGAGGAAGCGGCCGAAGGATCCCGAATCGGGGGAAAGGGCAGCGAGAAGAAGGGCGACGGCAGCGGGACTGCCAAAAAGCAGGATTCCCGCAGCAGCTGGAAGCAGGATGCACCGAAGAAATTGAAATTTACTTATAAAGAACAGAAAGAATGGGAAACCATAGAAGACGAGATTTCCGCACTGGAGGATACCATAAGCCGCCTTGAGGCAGAGATGGAGGCGGCAGCCAGCAGTTACTCGAAGCTGCAGGAGCTGATGGAAGAAAAAGATAAGACGGAAGGAGAACTGGAAGCGAAAATGGAGCGCTGGGTTTATCTGAATAATCTGGCAGAAAGGATTGCTTCTCAAAAGTAGAGAGGAGTTGACTGCAATGGAAGGATTCAAGGCAATAAGGGATAACCGGCGCTATCCGCTGGGGGCTGTGCAGACTGAAGAAGGCGTACATTTTTCTGTGGTGTGGGCGGGAGAGAACTGCCGCCTGCTTTTGTTTGGAAAGGATCGGAAAAAACCTGAGGCGCAGGTGGATTTTCTGCCCCAGGAGCGTATCGGAGATGTGTGGAATGTAACCGTAGCAGGCGACTTTCAGGATATGGCGTACTGCTATGAGATGGATGGGATTCCCAGAGAGGATCCTTACGGGATCCGTTTTTACGGAAGAGAAAAATGGGGAAATGAAAAAACACTGTCCAAGGTTCTGCCGGCGGCAGTCATTTCCCGGGAATATGACTGGGAGGGAGACGCGCAGCCGGAGATCCCATTTGAGGAATCCATCCTTTACCGGCTTCATGTCCGGGGGTTTACAAAGCACGCCTCTTCCGGTGTGGAAAACCGCGGCACCTTTGCCGGAATTGCAGAGAAGATTCCTTATCTGAAGGAACTGGGCGTTACCACTCTGGAGATCCTGCCTCCGGTGGAGTTTCAGGAAGTGATGGTCTTAAGCGGTCCGGACAGGAATCCTTACCGGAAGGAAGAGACCCCTTCCGGCAGGCTGAATTACTGGGGCTTCGTCCCGGGGCTGGCTTTTGCACCCAAGGCATCCTACTGTTCCGGCCGGGAGAAGGAGCCGGAAAGGGAGTTTAAGGATCTGGTAAAAGCACTTCACCGGGAGGGAATGGAGCTGATCATGGATCTGTTTTTTACCGGGCTGGAGACAGAGTGCTATGTGCTGGATGTGCTTCGGTTCTGGGCCAGAGAATATCATGTGGACGGCTTTCATATGATCGGCTATGCGCCGGCGGCGCTGGTGGGAAGAGATCCCTATTTAAGCCGGGTGAAGCTTTTTTCCTCCTCCTGGGAAGGGATCGACGGCGGACAGCACAGGCATCTGGCTGAGTACAATGAGGGCTTCTGCATTGACATGCGCCGGTTTTTAAAAGGCGATGAAGATATGCTGAACAGCCTGGTGGCACGGACAAGGAAGAATCCTTCTTCCCACGGTGTGGTCAATTACATGGCAAATACCAACGGCTTTACGCTGATGGATGCCGTCTCCTATGACAGGAAACATAATGAAGAAAACGGCGAGAACAATCAGGACGGCTGTGACTATAACTACTCCTGGAACTGCGGCGTGGAAGGCCCCACCCGCAAGAAAAAGATTGTGGAGATGCGCCGGAAGCTTCTGCGGAACGCCTTCCTTCTTACCTTTTTAAGCCAGGGAACGCCTTTGATTCTGGCTGGAGATGAATTCGGAAACTCCAAGAATGGAAATAATAATTCCTACTGCCAGGATAATGAGATTTCCTGGCTGAACTGGAACCAGACAAAGACCAATAAAGACCTTCTGGAGTTTGTGAAAGCGGTGATCCGGTTCCGGAAGGACCATCCCATTTTCCATATGCCTCAGGAACCGCGGAATATGGATTACCAGTCCCAGGGGATGCCGGATGTGTCCTACCACGGCGTCAAGGCCTGGTGCCCGGAATTTGAAAATTTCAGACGGCAGCTGGGGATTCTTTACTGCGGGCCTTATGCAAAAAAAGCAGACGGAAGCCCCGACGATTATTTCTTTGTGGCTTACAACATGCACTGGGAACCCCATGATTTCGCCCTTCCGAACCTGCCTAAGAACATGCGGTGGTTTGTGGCTGTGAATACCGATTCCAGAGATGGACTGGGGATCTGCCAGCCGGGAAAGGAGATCTTCCTGGAGAAGCAGAAGCAGTATCTGATTCCGCCCAGAACCATTGTGGTATTTATGGGAAAAGTCTGGGAAGAGAAGACGGAAAAAGATGGAAAGAAAGAAAAGGCACCGAAGAAAGGGAAAGGCCGGAAAACAGAAAAAGGCCGAAACGGCGGAAACGGAGCAGATGCAGAATGAGGCAGGCGGTATTTGAAGAAATCCGAAGCCAGGCAGAACAGGGAAAAACAGCCCTGGCTTCCTTTGAAGCAGAAGGAAAGGTCTGGCAGAGGAAATGGACGCCCAGAGAACGGCTGATCCTTTTGGGGGCAGGACATATTGCCCTGCCTTTGTGCCAGATAGGAGCGCTTCTGGATTTTTCTGTGACGGTGCTGGATGACCGGCCATCCTTTGCAAATCACCTGCGTTTTCCTCAGGCGGAAACAGTGATCTGCGATGGATTCTGCCGGGGAATGGAACAGATCAGTCCGGGACCGGATGACTATGTCTGTGTCATTACCCGGGGACACCGCTATGACGGAGAGTGTCTCAGACAGATCTTAAAGGGCAGCATGCCTGCTTATCTGGGAATGATCGGTTCCCGGCGCCGTGTGGCAGGAATGATGGAAGAACTGGAGGCGGAGGGATTTGACCGGGAATGTCTGAGAAAGATCTGCGCACCCATCGGCCTTCCCATCGGCGGTCAGACCACGGCGGAAATTGCCGTATCCATTGCAGCGCAGCTGGTGGAATACCGGGCAAAGAACCGCACACAGCCAGGAGAAAGCGCCTGTCTCCCTCAGACCAATGTAGATGAAGCGGTCTTAAAAGCCCTTTCTGAAGGAGCGGGAAGTCAGACCATGGCGCTGATTGTGGAAACAAAGGGTTCAACTCCCGCCAAGGCCGGCTCCATGATGGCGGTGGATGCCCTTGGACGTACCTGGGGCACCATCGGCGGCGGATGCGGTGAAGCGGAAGTGATCCGGGAAGCCAGACTTATGGCAGGAAAGGATCAGAAAAAGCTTATGACTGTGAACATGACCAATGAGACAGCTGAGGAGGAAGGCATGGTCTGCGGCGGCGTGATGACGGTGCTTCTGGAGAGTATTGTGTGAGGAAGCCCAGATCAGGAAATGCCTGGCGCATAAACCCGGCAGATAAGCTGGAAGGGAGAACCATAAAAAGATGGCAGGAACTGCAGAATGCTATGCGGTTCCTGCCATTTTGTATGCGGAGATATTATTCCGGATAAATCAGACGTTCTTCCGTGATATCTGCCAGGACATTCTTTAAGAAACGGTCGGCCAGATAGTTTGCCATGGGAAGGTTCATATCCAGGTAGTTTCCGCAGTCTCTGGCGGAAGCACCGGGTACTTCGCCCTGATAATCCCGGATAAAGGCAAACATCTCCTTTATAAGAGGTACAATGTCCCAGGATTCGTAATCACCGGTTAACAGAAGGTAAAAACCGGTGCGGCAGCCCATGGGACCGAAATAAAGGACCTGGGAGCCGAAGCGGGGATGATTGCGCAGGAATGTGGCGCCCAGATGCTCAATGGTGTGAACCTCGGCTGTATTCATCACCGGCTCATAATTGGGGCGGGTCATACGGATGTCAAAGGTGGTGACGGTGGCGCCGCCTGCTTGATCCTTGCGGGATACGTATATTCCTGGCAGGAGTGCCAGGTGGTTGATGGTAAAACTGGTTATCTTTTCCATAAAATCTTCTCCTTTCTGGCAGAAGGCTGTTCTTGCGTTTTCAGTATAGCACAGTTTGGGAAAGGGCGGAAGAAAAATCTGCGAGGCGTTCTGAACCGGAAAACCGGCAAATAAGATAGAAAAAGGACGTCAGCCGCCCCCCGGATGGAAGGGCGCATGCGGTGCAAAGATGACAGGAAGGCGGTGCTTTCATGGAATGGTTTCAGATGTCGGCGGATGCAGTGCTGGATGAGTTAAAGAGCAGCCGGCAGGGAATCTCCCGGGAGGAGGCCGGAAGAAGGATTAAGGAGCAGGGAAAAAATGTGATCCGGGAAAGGAAAAGAAAGAAATGGTGGCGCGTATTTCTGGAGCAGTTTCAGGATCTTCTGGTCTGGATCCTCCTTGGAGCAGCCATTATTTCTGCCCTGACAGATAATGGGGAGAGCGCTGTGGTCATCGGAGCTGTACTTCTTTTAAATGCGGTTTTGGGGACGGTGGAACATGAGCGGGCAGAAAAATCCCTGGAGAGCCTGCGGGCTTTATCAGCCCCGGAGGCGCGGGTACTGCGGAAGGGGATGCCGATGCGGATCCCGGCAGAGGCGATCGTCTGCGGCGATGTGATCCTTCTGGAGACCGGCGATCTGGTTCCGGCAGACGGAAGGATCCTGGAAAGCAGCGGCCTTCAGATGAATGAGAGCGCCCTGACGGGAGAATCTGCCGAAGTAAAAAAGTCTTCGGAGGTGATCCGGAAAAAGGAGGTTCCCCTGGCACTGCGGCGGAACATGGTTTTTTCCGGATCGTTAGTTTTGGCCGGCAGAGGGATGGCTGCGGTGACTGCCGCAGGGATGAATACTGAGATTGGGAAGATCGCGGGCCTTATGGACCGGACCCAGGAGAAACGCACGCCTCTGGAGGTAAGTCTGGACCGGTTTTCAGGAAAGCTGGCGGCGGTTATCCTGGCTGTCTGTGTAGCGGTATTCTGGCTGGACATTTACCGGGGGGAACCTCTTTTGGATGCGGTGATGTTCGCGGTGGCTCTGGCTGTGGCAGCCATACCGGAAGCTTTGGGCTCGATTGTAACCATTGTTCAGGCCATGGGGACGCAGAAGATGGCAAAAGAACATGGGATCATCAAGGATCTGAAGGCGGTGGAGAGCCTGGGCTGTGTGTCGGTGATCTGCACCGACAAAACAGGAACGCTCACCCAGAACCGGATGGAGGTGACGGAGCTTTTCTGCGGCGGGCGTCTTCGTCCGGCCGGGGAGGGAGACGCACTTTTCTGGCTTGCGGCTCTTCTGGCCAACAATGCGGGGGCTGAGGACGGAACGCCTACGGAGATGGCCCTGCGCCAGGGAGCGGAGGAAGCGAAAAAGGCTGGGATTTTAAAGGAGTACGATGCTGCGCGGTATATCCGGGTGGGGGAAATTCCTTTTGATTCCGGAAGAAAGCGGATGAGCGTCTGCTGCCGGGACCGGGAAAACGGCAGAAAGACGGTCTTTGCAAAAGGAGCTCTGGAATCCATCCTTCCCTGCTGCAGCCGTATCCGGAGGGGGAACCAGACCGGACAGATTACAAAGAGCGATGAAGAGATATTAAAAAGGCAGGCGGAAAGCTGGAGCCGGGATGGGATGCGTGTTCTGGCCCTTGCCTGCAGCGCCCAGGGGGAAGGAAGGGATCAGGACTGGGAGAGGGACCTGATCTTTCTTGGGATGGCTGCGCTGGCAGATCCTCTGCGGCCGGAAACAAAGGCTGCGGTAGCTGCCGCAAAGGAAGCGGGAATCCGGCCGGTTATGATCACCGGGGACCATCCGGATACGGCGGCGGCCATTGCCCGAAGAGCCGGGATCCTGGAGGCGGGGGGCCTTACCGTTACCGGGCCGCAGCTGGATGGGATGGATGAAAAAGAACTTGGGAGAAGGCTGGAAGAGATCTGCGTTTATGCCAGAGTCACGCCGGAGCATAAGCTTCGGATCGTAGAGGCGTGGCAGAGAAGAGGGCGGATCACCGCCATGACCGGCGACGGCGTCAATGACGGGCCGGCCTTAAAGAAGGCGGATATCGGCATCGCCATGGGACAGTCCGGAACGGAAGTGTCCAGAGATGCGGCGGATATGATTCTGGCAGATGACAATTTTGCCACCATTATAAAAGCGGTGGCAAACGGCAGAAATGTGTACCGGAATATAAAGAACGCCATCGGTTTTCTTTTGTCGGGAAATATGGCAGGAATCTTCTGCGTGCTGTACGCTTCCTTAAGAGGGCTCCCCATGCCCTTTCTTCCGGTGCACCTTCTTTTTATCAATCTGGTCACCGATTCCCTTCCGGCCCTGGCCATCGGTATGGAGCCGCCGGAAGAGGAACTGCTAAAACGTCCGCCCCGCAGCGGCAGGGAAGGGATCCTGACCTTTCATTTTGTGAAGGACCTTCTGATGCAGGGAGGGCTCATGGCTTTAAGCACCATGGCAGCCTACCATATGGGGCTGGCCGGAAGCGGGGCAGGAGGATTGGGACTGACGGGAAGCGCCGGTCCGGCGGGGGTTTTGCAGACGCCGGAAGCAGCCGCAGCCACCATGGCATTTACCACCCTTACCCTGGCGCGGCTCTTTCACGGCTTTAACTGCAGAGGAGCCCATTCCATCCTGCGGCTGGGCCTTGGAACGAACCTGTACAGCGTCATGGCCTTTGAGGCAGGCGTCCTTCTTCTGGCGGCGGTCCTTTTCGTGCCGGGGCTCCAGACTTTGTTTGCCGTGGCGGACTTAACGCTTTTTGAAATCGGCGGGGTATTGGCCTGTGCAGCTTTTCCCACTGTGCTGATCCAGGCGCAGAAGATCCTGCGGGAAGGGCGGACGTAAGATGCAGATTTACTCCACCGGATTTTTCAGGGAGCCGATTCCTTCGATGCGGCATTCCACCACATCACCCGGCTTTAAGAATTTCGGCGGGTCAAAGCCCATTCCCACACCGGAGGGAGTTCCCATGGAGATGATGGTGCCGGCTTTTAAGGTCATTCCCTGAGACAGCTCACTGATCACATGGTCAATGCCGAAGATCAGGAGACGGGTATTGCTGTCCTGACGAAGTTCTCCGTTTACCAGTGACTGGATGGAAAGCTGGGGCGGATAGGGAAGGCTGTCTGCTGTGACGATGGAAGGTCCCATGGGAAGGAAGCCGTCCAGGCTTTTGCCGAAATACCACTGCTTGTGCCGGTTCTGCAGGTTCCGGGCGCTTACATCGTTGATAATGGTGTAGCCGAAAACGTATTCCCTGGCCTTCTCTTCCGGCACGTTCCGGGCATCTTTTCGGATGATTACGGCAAGTTCCGCTTCGTAATCCAGGCTGTCTACTATGTCAGAATGGCTTAAAATGGGCTGGCCGGGATTTACGGCCTGGTTCACCCGTTTGGAAAAGTATACGGCATAGGGACGCTGGCCATCGAAGGTTTCTTTTTTGTAGCGGGCGGATTCTTCTGCATGGGCCATGTAATTGATGCCCAGGCAGATTATATCCTGAGAGGGTTCCGGAATCGGAGCCAACAGAAGGGCATCCCCAATGGGAGCGGCCCCCGGAACATCCTCCGGCTGCCTTGAAGCGCCCCAGGCGATGCGCTGCATCTCGCCTTCACTGATCTCGCGGATCAGCTGGAGCATGTCTTTATAATCAATTTCAAAGGATTTTAACGGGTAGATCCAGTTCTCATCCTGATTCAGAACGCCTAGTAAGGTATGGAGCCGGTCCACCTGATATGTAACAAATTTCATAAGCGAATACCTCCTTGCTGATTCTTTTATCGTAGCACAGGGGGGAGAAATTTACAAATCTTATTTCTGCCGAAAACCATCATGCGCCGGCGGCAGGACTTTCAAAGTAAACCTTCATGCGCCGGCGGGCGGCGCACCAGCCATCCCGCAAAAGTCTGGCGGCGCATTGGGCATCCCTGAATACATGCCGCCTAATCGGCGGCAGGACTTTCAGAGTAAGAAAGGAGAAGTAAGGCCGGAAAGAAGGGCTGGCAAAGGATGATAACTTAGAATAAATTAGAAAACAAATAAAAATCAATAAGTTGAAATAAGGGAATAGAGGAATTATAATAAAATTACACAAAAAACAGAGAGAACGGACAAAAAAATTGTTAAAATGTTTTTGGCCGGCGGCTGAAAACAGGAAAAGAAGGAGAGGATAAGATGTCATTTCGCTGTACAAAACCCACACCGGAGCCGGTGAAAACTTTGGCCTATGAACCGTGGCGTCTGGCTGCAGATCCCTTCCAGGTATCTCCAAGGACCTGGTATGTGGCTGGTCAGACCTGGGCGGGCTGCTATCTGATCGATACCGGAGACGGCCTGATCCTGATCGATACGGCCATTCCGGAGAGCCTTTATCTTATGGTGGATTCTATTTACTGTGCAGGTTTCTGCCCGAAAGATATTAAGAAAATTCTGCTGAGCCATGCCCATTTCGACCATATGGGAGGAGCGGCGGCTATGAAAGCCCTTACCGGCGCGAAGATCTATATGTCCAGAGAGGATGCGGAATTTTACCGTTCCTGTCCGGAAGAAACCATGGTGCTGGATGCAGACTCCCACCCCCAGAACTTTCAGGTGGACGAGTATTATTCGGATGACGAGCCGGTATGCCTTGGCGATATTTCCATCCGGACTGTGCTGACGCCGGGCCATACTGTGGGATGCACCAGCTTTTTCTGGGAGGAGAAGAATCCCGTAAACGGGCAGATTTATCAGATCGCCATGCACGGCGGTGTGGGGGCCAATACCATGAATGACCGGTATTACGCTTCCAGCCGTTATCTGACGCCGGATCTGCGGGCGCGTTTCCTGGCAGATGAGGAAAAGCTGGCGGCGATTCACGTGGATATTGCCCTTCCCAGTCATCCCAATCAGATCGAAATCATGGACCGGGCCGGTCAGTATACTCACGAGAGCCAGCCGTATCTGGATGATACGGTTTGGGCTGATTTTCTCCATGAGCGGGTGCGCCAGGTGCGGGAACTGATGGAGAAAGAAGAGCCGGATAAGGCGGAGTCAAAATAACATAAACGAATTTTCGATACCCCTATACATGCAGAAGGCGGGCCTCCCATTATGAGAGGTCCGCCTTCTTTTGCATACACTGCACGAACTGCATGTGATTTAGTAGTTTTCTACTTTTCTCTCGAAGTAAGCCTTCGGATGTGCGCAGCAGGGGCAGATTTCAGGAGCTTCTTCGCCTTCATAGATGTATCCGCAGTTGCGGCACTTCCATCCTAAAGGAGCATCGCCCTTGAAGGTCTTATCGGCCTTCAGGCTCTCTAAAAGCTTCTTATAGCGTCTCTCATGAGCTGCCTCTACCTTTGCTACCAGTTCAAACTTTACAGCCAGATCCTCAAAGCCTTCTTCTCTGGCTTCTCTGGCCATGCGGGCATACATATCGGTCCACTCATAGTTCTCACCTGCAGCAGCGTCTTCCAGGTTTGCTTCAGGAGTTCCCACGCCGCCATGCAGCTCTTTGAACCACATTTTTGCATGTTCTTTTTCCTGATCAGCAGTTTCCAGATACAGGGCGGCCATCTGCTCGTAGCCGGCCTTCTTTGCTACGGAAGCATAGAAGGTATATTTATTTCTGGCCTGGGACTCGCCGGCAAATGCATCCTTTAAATTCTGCTCAGTTTTTGTTCCGCTGTATTTTGACATAAGATCCTCCTCTTAAATTATCGCAGCTTAGCCAAAGTATCTCTTTAATAAGCCCTGGAAAGCACAGCCGTGACGGGCTTCGTCCTTAGCCATCTCATGAACGGTGTCATGGATTGCATCCAGGTTTGCCTTCTTAGCACGAAGAGCCAGGTCAAACTTGCCGGCGGTAGCGCCGTTCTCAGCAGCAACGCGCAGCTCCAGGTTCTTCTTGGTGCTGGTGGTAACAACTTCGCCTAACAGCTCTGCAAACTTTGCAGCATGCTCAGCTTCCTCGAAAGCAGCAGTTCTGTAGTACTCGCCGATCTCCGGATAGCCTTCACGATATGCCTGACGGGACATAGCCAGATACATACCTACCTCAGAGCACTCGCCCTCGAAGTTTGCGCGCAGATCCTTGATGATATCTTCGCTTACGCCCTCAGCCTTGCCTACGCCGATCTCATGCTGGCAGGCCCAGGTCATTTCCTCTTCCTGCAGTTTGAACTTGGAAGCAGGAACCTTGCACACAGGACATGCCTCCGGCGGATTCTCTCCCTCATAAACGTAACCACATACTGTACATACCCACTTTTTCATGTTCGCAGTCTCCTTTTCTTTTAATTTATAGTCTTTTTGTTTCTTTAGAAATTATTGCAATCAAAATAGTAATGATTACTGATATGACTGTATCATATCCGTCAGCCAATGTCAAGAGGTTTGCGCCAATTCGTGAGAATTATTTTCAAGACATTCGCTGCAGGTGCCGAAAAAGGTGGTGGTGTGGCCTTCAATCCTTCCGGCATAGGAACGCTGGGCCAGAGAATTGATCTCTTCGACGGGCAGCATGGGAAGGTCGAAGACCTGGCGGCAGCATCGGCAGACGAAATGGTAATGATTTGAAGTATTGCTGTCGAAATGGTCTGCGCCGTCGCCAAAATTCAGTTTTTGGATCTCACCCAGCTCCACAAGAAGGTTCAGGTTCCGGTAGACGGTTCCCAGGCTGATATTGGGGAATTCTTCCCGGATGCTGGCATAAAGGGCATCTGCAGTAGGATGATCGCAGCGCCTGGCCAGAGCGTTCTTAATGGATTCACGCTGTCGGCTGTATTTCAGAGTTTTCATGGGGCCTCCTTTCCACAGTGACGGGCCGCCTTAGTGCCGGAGCAGCCACATCAATATTAATAACAATTACTATTATAATTCGAAAGGAAAGCCCTGTCAATAAAAAATGCAAAATTTACAGTACCTGTTCCAGGCTGGGAATGTAGGAAAGCAGCAGGTCAAGGCTTGTGTTGACCACAAGTTCCGGGGGGAAATGCATTTCTTCCAGCAGATCAAAGGCACGCTTATGATTTCCTACATCGCTTTCGATATGGGCATCGCTGTTTACGATGATGGAAACTTCTTCTTCCATGCACAGCTTCAGCATGGTCCGGTAGCTGTCTGCGGCGCCGGCACAGCGGACGCTGCGGGGATGGAGAGAGGAACTGTTTACCTCCAGAAGCTTATGATATTTTTTTGCGCCTTTTACCAGAGCTTCATAATCGATGGGGTATCTGGCGTCATCAGGATGCCCGATGATATTTACGTAAGGATTTGCCAGTGCATTTAAATAGGCGCTGGTGTTTTCCTGGCGGGTGCCGGGCCGGATACAGGGGGTATGGAGACTTGCGATGGCATAGTCCAGATTTTTCAGAACATCCTCATTAAGATCCACCCGGCCCTGGTAATCCATGATATTTAATTCCGCTCCCATTAAGACTTTGACGCCGTAAACTTCTCTGGGAACCACCTTGAAGTTAATAAAGTGAAAAAAATGGGGCCCCCCCGGCATCATGGGCGCGTGGTCGGAACAGCCGTAAAGAGTCAGTCCCCTGTCTGCTGCCGCGCGGATCATTTCATACAGGGAATTGTAGGCGTGGCCGCTGGCTGCGGTGTGGGTATGCAAATCCAGAAGATCAATCATTATTTTTTCCTCCGTCTGAATTATTGTAAATTTCAACTGGGATTCATTTTCAGTATAAAGTTTTGCAGGGAAAAAGTCCAGTCAAGTCCAGGTAAAATGGCAGAGGGCATGCAGTGAAATGCCTGCTGTTTGGGCTTTTGTTTTAACCGGGATTGTGCTATGATATAGAAAGTCGGGCGGCTGCGGAAAGAAAGGCAGGCAGCAGCCAGAAAGGAAGGTGCGAAAGATATGAGCGACGAAATCAAAAATACAGAAGAGATGGAAACACCGGATATGCCAGAGGAGTCCATGGCGGATTATGAGGCAGAACTGGAGGCTTCTTTTAAGAAGATCAGGGAGGGAGATATCCTGACAGGAACCGTAATCGGAGTGGAGGATGACCGGGTGATTCTGGATCTTAAGTATTATGCGGAAGGCATCATTTCAAAAGAAGACCTGTCCAATGATCCGGAATTTAATTTGAAGGAAGAGATTCACCTGGGCGATGAGATTACGGCTACGGTAGTTCGTACCGATGACGGCGAGGGGAACATCGTTCTTTCACGGAAAGAGGCCAATGATGTATTGGCCTGGGATAAGTTTAAGACCATGATGGAAGAGCGCACGGTAGTTCCGGTAAAGATCACAGAGATCGTAAAGGGCGGCGCCGTGGCATATTTAGACGGTATCCGCAGCTTTATTCCCGCATCCAAGCTTGCGGCAGAGTATGTGGAGGATTTAAATGAGTGGAACGGAAAGACCATCGAGGTAACTGTGATCACGGCAGACGAGGAGAATAAGCGTCTGGTGCTTTCCGGCCGGGAGGTGGCCAGAGAAAAGCTGGCAGACGAGAGACGGCGCAGGGTGGCAAAGTGCCAGCCCGGTTCCATTGTGGAGGGGACTGTAGAGAGCCTTAAGGATTACGGCGCTTTTGTCACCCTGGAAAACGGACTTACCGGCCTTCTTCATATTTCCCAGATCAGCAGCCAGCGGATCAAGCATCCCGGCGTGGTATTAAAGGAGGGGCAGACCATAAAGGTAAAGATCCTGTCTGCAGAGAACGGAAAGATCAGTTTGTCCATGAAGGCCATCCAGCCGGAAGATGAACCGGAAGAAGTATTTGACTACAAGGAAAAAGGAGAGGCCACCACAGGCCTCGGCGCCCTGTTAAAGGGATTAAAACTGTAATAAAGGAGAAAAAGAGATTGGAAAATATCCTGAAGGATGAGGATCAGGTGGACAGATGGGAAGAAACCATGTTTCTTTATGAATCGGCACTGAAGCAGATGACCATGAAAGCAGAGATGCTGAATGACGAATTCGTCTGCCGGTACCGGTACAATCCCATTGAGCACATCAAATCCAGACTGAAGACGGCAGACAGCATTGTGCGCAAGCTGAAGCAGGATGGATATGAGGTGACCATTGACAACATGAATACCAGGCTCAGCGATATTGCCGGAGTCCGGATCATCTGCTCCTTTACCTCTGATATTTATCAGATCGCAGATGTGCTGGAGCGGCAGGAGGATGTGACGGTCCTTTATGTAAAGGATTATATCAAGCATCCCAAGCCCAACGGCTATAAAAGTTATCATATGGTAGTGTCTGTGCCGGTATATCTGACAGACGGGCGGCGGGATGTGAAGGTGGAGGTGCAGATCCGGTCGGTGGCCATGGATTTCTGGGCCAGCCTGGAACACAAGATTGCCTATAAGTTCGAGGGGGATGCTCCGGAAGCGCTCCTTCGGGATTTAAAGTCCTGTGCTGACATGGTGGATATGCTGGACAATAAAATGTATTCGCTGAATAAGGCCATACTGGCCATTGCAGAGGAGCGTAGGAAGGACCGGGATCCGGCTTCCTGAAGGCCCCCTGGCGGGGGGAATGAAAGGGAAGTGAAAAGATGGGGCTGATTAAGAAAACAGCAGGAGCCATACGGGTAAACCTGGTGGATATCCTGATATTTGAGCTCCTTTACCGGATATTTGTTTTTCCGGTTTTCCTGTTTGCACTGGAACAGGGACTCCGTCTGGCTATGGAGGCGGCAGGCTTCAGCTATATTACAGAAGAGAATCTGGCTGGATTTCTGATCCGGCCGGCGACTCTTTTGCTTCTGCTTTTTCTTATTCTGGCAGGACTTGCCGTAACTGCAGTAGAAGCGGGAGCGCTGCTGACCGCCTTTGAAGGGGCGGCGTATTCCCGCCGGGTCATGCCGCCGGGAATGCTGGCCGGCGGCATACGCAAGTCGGCAGATGAACTGAAAAAGAGGAATAAGGGACTTTTCCTTTTGATCGGAGCAGGGGGGCTTTTTATTCAGGTAATCCCTCTGTACCTGCTTCTCAGCAGGATAAAGCCGGTAAATTTCGTTGTGGAGGAACTGTTTTCTCTGCGGGGCGGAAGATGGGGAGCAGGGCTTTTCCTTGTTTTTCTGGCAGTCTGGCTTGCAGCCAGGGCATATATGCCCCAGTATTCCATGATCGAGCAGAAGGCTTATGGAGACAGCCGATGGAAAAGCTTCTGCCTGTTCCGGAAAAGATGGAGGCGGACTCTCCTGCTTTTTCTGGCAGGGAACCTGGGGCTGGCGGCTGTCATGGCCTTTGCTTATTTTCTTGGGGAATTTTTTACGGCGGCAGCCGTGATGCTTCTGGTGCGGCAGCCTCTCCAGCTGGCAGCCCAGAGCCGTGCCTCCGGCGTGGTGGAACTGGCGCTGATTTTTGCATACAGCATTTTTACGGCAGTCCTGAATCTGGGAATGCTGACGGCTGTTTATTATCAAAATGAAGAAAGCGCAAAGGAAAGACAGCCTTATTTCGTGGGCAAAGGATGGAGGGACGGCGGCCGGGCGGCAGCTTTGTGCGGTGTTGTGGCCGCAGCCGGCGCTGCTTTTTTATTTAATCTGGCTTTTAACGGTTCCCGGCTGCGGGACGATGCATTTCTGGAAATTCAGATTACCGCCCATCGCGGGAGTTCTAAGTCGGCTCCGGAGAATACCATGGCGGCCATCGAGATGGCTGTGGAAGAAATGGCAGATTTCGCGGAGGTGGACGTACAGGAAAGCCGGGATGGGGAACTGGTTTTGTGTCATGACCGGAATTTAAAACGGGTGGCAGGAACAGACCGGCGGGTGGAGGATCTGACTCTGGAAGAGCTTCTTAAGCTGGATGTGGGATCCTCTTTTTCGGCTGCGTATGCAGGAGAAAAGATCCCTCTGCTTTCGGAGGTCATGGAATACGCAAAAGGAAAGATTAACCTGAACCTGGAACTGAAAAACATCGGAAAGGATACGGACATGCCGGAAAAGGCCGCGGCGCTGATCCGGGAAATGGAAATGGAAGAGCAGTGTGTGATCACATCCACCAGCATGGAGTATCTGAAGCGGGTAAAAGAGGCCGCGCCGGATATCCGTACCGGGTATATTATTGCGGCGGCCTATGGAAATTATTTTGAAAATGAATATCTGGATTTCATCAGCATCCGTTCCAGTTTTGTGACTGCGGCCATGACAGAGCGGGCCCATGAGGCCGGCAAGGCGGTTCATGCCTGGACGGTAAATACAAAAAGCGAGATGGAAGAAATGAAGATGGCCGGTGTGGACAACATCATTACGGATTATCCGGTAGAGGCCAGAGAGATCTGCTATCGGGAAGAGGCGGCAGAAGGACTGCTGGAACGGCTGCGGCTGCTTCTGCAGTAGTCTGAATGGATCGGCAGGGACTTTTGCAGCAGCCTACAGGACGGCGGAAAAGAACAGAAAAAGAAAAGAGGCAGAATATGCGAGTTGTGCTGCAGAGGGTGCTGGAAGCATCGGTTTCGGTAGAGGGAGAGGAGATCGGCAGAATCGGAAAAGGGTTTCTTTTGCTGGTAGGCGTCTCCCACGAGGATGACGAAAAAATAGTAGATCGGATGACGGACAAGATATGCCGTCTGCGGATCTTTGAAGATGAAAATGGAAAGACAAACCTTTCTCTGGCAGATGTAGGCGGAGAGGTACTGGTGATCAGTCAGTTTACCTTATATGCGGACTGCCGGAAAGGAAACCGGCCGGGCTTTACGGATGCAGGTGCTCCGGAAAAGGCCTGTGCCCTGTATGAGAGAATGATCGCTGCTTTTAAGGAGAGGGTTCCGAAAACGGCCCATGGAAGCTTTGGAGCAGATATGAAGGTTTCGCTGATCAATGACGGACCCTTTACCCTGTCTCTGGACAGCAGCCAGCTGTTTCCGAAAGGGTAAAACATCTTACATGAAAACAAAAACGGAGGATAAGAACATGCCAAAAAAGACAAAAGGCCAGGAACTGGCCGAGAAACTGACCTGGAGTGTACCGAATATCGGAAAGGACGCGCCGAAGCAGGTGGAAAAGGCCCGGAAATTCTGCGAGGGCTACAAGAAATTTCTGGATGAAGGAAAGACAGAGCGGGAGTGCGTACGCTACGCCGTAAAACTTCTGGAAAAGAATGGTTACCGTCCTTTTGAGGCCGGCGCATCCTACCAGGCCGGAGACAAAGTTTACTATGTAAACAGAGGAAAGTCGCTGATTGCTACCACATTTGGCCGTCTGCCTCTGGAGGAAGGTCTCCGCATAAACGGCGCCCATATCGATTCCCCCAGACTGGACTTAAAGCCGAATCCCATGTATGAAAAAGATGAGATGGCGTATTTTAAGACCCATTATTACGGAGGCATCCGCAAGTATCAGTGGGGAACCATCCCTCTGGCCATGCACGGCGTGGTTATGAAGAAAAACGGTGAGAAAGTGGAGATCTGCATCGGTGAGAAGGAAGGGGATCCGGTATTCTGCATTACAGATCTGCTGCCCCATCTGGCGGGAAAACAGAATGAGCGTCCTCTGCGCGAGGGACTGAAAGGCGAGGAGTTAAATATCGTCATCGGTTCTCTGCCCTATCAGGATGATCAGGTCAAGGAGCCCGTAAAGCTTCTTGCTCTGGAGCTTCTGAACCAGCAGTACGGTATTACGGAAGCCGATTTCTACCGGGCGGAGATCGAGATGGTGCCGGCTCAGAAGGCCTGCGATGTAGGGCTGGACCGGAGCCTGATCGGTGCTTACGGACAGGATGACAGAGTATGTGCCTATACGGCGCTGATGGCAGAGATGGATACGGATATGCCGGAACATACTACGGTGACCATCCTTACAGATAAAGAAGAGATCGGATCAGAGGGAAACACAGGACTGGCATCCAGCTATGTACTTCATTACATCCAGGATCTGGCAGATCTGGAAGGAATTCCGGTGCGCAGGATTCTTAAGAATTCCATGTGCCTGTCTTCTGATGTAAATGCAGCTTATGACCCCACCTTCCCGGATGTTTATGAGAGCCGGAATTCTTCTTACATAAATAAGGGGTGCGTGCTGACCAAGTATACGGGAGCCAGAGGAAAGTCTTCTTCCAACGATGCAGGTGCGGAACTGATGGGGAAGGTTATCGGCATCATGGAGGAAGCCGGCGTTTACTGGCAGGCTGGAGAACTGGGAAAAGTAGATGAGGGCGGCGGCGGAACCATTGCCAAGTTCGTGGCAGCCATGGATGTGGATACGGTGGATCTGGGTGTGCCGATTCTGTCCATGCATGCTCCTTTTGAGCTGGCATCCAAGCTGGATGTGTGGAATACCTACAAGGCATTCCGGGCGTTTTACAAATGATTTTCAGGAAGCCGTTCTGCCCGGACGGCTTCCCTTAAAATTTTATGAATTTGCAGGAAACGCTTTTTTTTATACCGGCCCTGTGATATAACTAATAAATCAGCATTCCGGCCCGGGGGCCGGGCCGATGAAATCATAAAAGAAAAGGATTTGTTTGTCATGAGAAAAAAACTTGCAGCATTATGTTTTTGTGCCGCTGCGGCTGCAGTGCTTGCCACCGGATGCAAAAACAGCGACAGCCAGGAGACGGAAGCACAGGAGACCGCAGAACAGAGCCAGTCAGTGACTCAGGCGGATATCCCTCAGGGGACGGTTACACTGGGGAATTATATGGGACTGGAGATCACAGAGCCAAGTACTGAGGTGACGGATGAAGATGTGGAGACCCAGATCAACTACACCCTCAGCATAAATCCCAATATGATCGAAGTAACGGACCGGCCGGCTCAGGACGGCGATGTAGTGAATATCGACTACGTTGGATTGAAAGACGGCGAGGCCTTTGACGGCGGCTCTGCGGAAGGATATGATCTGACCTTAGGCTCCGGAACTTTTATCGACGGCTTTGAGGACGGTCTGATCGGCGCCAATACCGGAGATGAGGTGAGCCTTAACTTAACCTTCCCGGAGGATTACGGCAATGCGGATCTGGCCGGTCAGGATGTTGTTTTTGAGGTTACGGTAAACTCCATCCAGGAGGAGCAGGAAGCCGTTCTGGACGACGCCTTTGTGCAGAAGGTCTCAGACACCAGCACTACGGTAGATGAGTACCGGCAGGAGGTGCGTCAGTCTCTGGAGGAGATGGCGGTGCAGAGTGCACAGATTGAAATGCAGAATCAGGCCATTGAGCTTGCCATTGAGAACAGTACTTTTGACGGGCTGGATGAGCAGGTGAATGCGGAATTTGATTCCCAGCTGGAGCAGATGAATACAGCTTTAGAGCAGAGCGGAATTGCGCTTTCGGATTATGCTGCCATGTACGGCATGGATGAGGATGGATTTAAGGATTACATGCGTTCCAGTATCGAAAGCAGCGCCCAGGTAACTTTGGTGTGCCAGGCTATCGCAGAGGCTGAGAATCTTCAGGTGGAAGATTCCGACCGTATGGAAGTGGCCAAACTTTACGATCTGGAAAGCCCGGATGAACTGGTAACTGCTTACGGCCAGGAGGCCGTGGATGAGGCGGCACGGAATATGAAAGTTATGAACTTCCTGGTAGATAATGCAGTAAAGACGCCGGAAGAGACGGAGGCTGCAGAATAAGCAGATCCCGGAAAAAGGCACAGGATGTCGCATAAAAAACAAAGGATAAAGAGGGAATGGAACGGAGGATGGCATGAAAGAGCTGAAGGACAGAATCCGCAGGGACGGAAAGATCAAGGCAGGAAATGTGCTGAAGGTAGACAGCTTTTTAAATCATCAGATGGATATCAAACTGTTTGAAGCAATCGGACGAGAGTTTAAGCGCCGTTTTGCAGATGCGGAGGTTAATAAGATCCTCACCATCGAAGCTTCCGGGATTGGAATTGCCTGTGTGGCAGCGCAGAGTTTTCAGGTTCCGGTAGTGTTTGCAAAAAAGACCGAGACAAAGAACATTGCCGGAGAGGTGTATACCACCAAGGTGGAGTCCTTCACCCATGGAAGGATTTATGATATCATTGTGTCCAAGGAATTTCTGGGAAAAGGCGATAAGGTCCTTCTTATCGATGATTTCCTGGCCAACGGAAAGGCGCTGGAAGGACTGGCTCAGATCGTAAAGGATTCCGGCGCAGAGCTGGTGGGAGCCGGTATTGTAATCGAAAAAGGTTTTCAGGTTGGCGGCGATATGCTCCGGGCCAAGGGAATCCGCGTGGAGTCTTTGGCCATTGTGGACAGCATGGATGAAAAGACAGGAACCATTGTGTTCCGGGGAGATGATTCCGATGAGTAGCAGAAAAGCCCTGTTTTTTGATGTAGACGGCACCCTTCTGGACGAAAAGACCAGAAGGATTCCGGAAAGTGCCGTTAAGGCGGTACAGGAAGCAAGGAGGCAGGGACACCTTGCCTTTGTAAATTCCGGACGGGTTTCCAAACTTCTGGATTCCGTGCGGGATATGATCGAGATGGACGGCTGGCTGTGCGGCTGCGGAACCTATCTGATTGCCGGCGGCCGTGAACTGTATGCCCGGAGTATTCCCCATGAGCGGGGAGTAGAGATCCGCCGCCTGCTGAAGCAGTACCGGATCGAGGGAATGCTGGAGGGAAAGGGCGGCTGCTATCTTCCGGAGGCGGTTTCCTGGATGCCGGCCATCGAAAGGAGCCGCCGGCTGATTGCCGCACAAGGGGCTCTTTCTCCTCTGCCTCTGGAGGATGAAAGCTACGATTATGACAAATTCTGCTGCATTACTGATGAAAACAGTGACAAGGAAGGTTTTTTCGGAAACCTGCAGGCAGATTTCGACATTATCGACCGGGGAAATAATTTCTGGGAATGCGTCCCCAAAGGCCATTCCAAGGCTACTGCCATTGCCGCGGTTCTGAAGGAATATGGTCTGTCCCTGGAAGATGCCTATGTATTCGGAGACAGTACCAATGACCTGCCTATGTTTGCATATGCAAAGAACCGGGTTCTTATGGGAAAGCATGACAGGGAACTGGAAGTCTTTGATTCCTTCCTTACCCGAAATGTGGAAGATGACGGCATTGCCTGGGCTTTAAAACAGCTGGGTCTGATCTAAGGGATCTGACGGCTGCGGATGAATAGAATCGGATGTCCTGAACTGTTATAATCAAATAAAAAGGGGAAACAAAAAACGGATTCCCCATGAAACGCGCGCAGTCTGCTGTCAGGGCAGTTGTGCGCGTGTTTCTTTTGGGACAATATAAAGTTTAGAATGTTTTAAGAAACAGGATATGGGATTTATGCTATAATAAATTAGGTATGAAGAAGCAATCTGCCGGTACTTATCTGCAGCCCATCCGAAAAGAGGGCTGTTTCTTTCTACATGCTGCCTGCTGGGCGGCAGAGTTTTCATTGCAAGGATAGGGAGGCGCAGCATGAAGTTAAAAACACGTCTGGCAGTAACATTCTTTATCATAACCCTTGCGCCTGTTATATTGATCTGTGCGGCAGCGTACGGGCTTTCCAATTACCAGGCTCAGGCCTTCCGGAAAGCGTATGGGCTGAACGAGCAGATTGAACTCCTTTCTGCGAATTCCATGCAGATTTTTAACCGCCTGACTCAGAAATACCAGGCACAGATCCGTCAGAGCCTGGATGAAGATTCCGGGCGGTTTGAGAATACAGAATATTTAAATCAGCTGAATCAGCAGCTCCTGGATCATTATGCATATCTGATTGTCCGCAAAGACAGCCAACTGATTTATAATGGCAGTATGGATGCTGCGGCTGACATGGAACTGTGCAGTATGCTGCCGGAGTATTCCTCATTAAATGACGATCTGGAAGGCGGCATATATCTGGACGGCGACAGCCAGCACCTGCTTAAGCAGATGGATTTCCGCTTCCCGGATGACAGCGAGGGCACGGTGTTTATCGTCTCCCGCGTGGATGAATTTGTTCCGGAAGTAAAGTCTATGATTGCGGAAATGCTGTTTATGGGACTGGCAATTTTGATCGGAGTAGGATTCCTTCTGACACTCTGGATTTACCGCTCCATTTTGCGGCCCCTGGGGAAGCTTCAGGAGGCCACCAAGCAGATCCGCGACGGGAATCTGGACTTTACCCTGGAGGTAGAGAATGAGGATGAGATCGGGCAGCTCTGTCAGGATTTTGAGGAGATGCGGATCCGTCTTAAGGAGTCCGGTGAGGAAAAGGTGCAGTATGATAAGGAAAGCAAGGAACTGATCAGCAATATTGCGCATGATCTGAAAACGCCGATCACAGCTATCAAGGGATACGCAGAAGGGATCATGGATGGCGTGGCGTCTTCGCCCCAGCGGCTGGACAAGTACATCCGGACCATCTACAATAAAGCCAACGATATGGACCGTCTCATCGATGAGCTGACCTTTTACTCAAAGATCGATACCAACAAGATCCCCTACACCTTCACAAAGATCAACGTGGCCCAGTACTTCAGGGACTGCGTAGAAGAGGTGGGCCTGGACATGGAGGCCAAGGGCATCGAACTGGGATACTTTAATTATGTGGATGAAGATGTGGTGGTCATTGCCGATGCCGAGCAGATGAAGCGGGTGATCAATAATATTATCGGAAACTCCGTAAAGTATATTGACAAGAAGAAAGGCATCATTAATATCCGGATCAAGGATGTGGGCGATTTTATTGAAGTGGAGATCGAGGATAATGGAAAGGGAATTGCCCAGAAGGATCTGCCGAATATTTTCGACCGTTTTTACCGGGCGGATTCCTCGCGGAATTCTTCCAAGGGCGGAAGCGGCATCGGCCTTTCCATTGTAAGGAAAATCATAGAGGACCATGGAGGAAAGATCTGGGCCACCAGCAAGGAGGGCATCGGAACAGAGATCCATTTTGTACTCAGGAAATATCAGGAGGTAATACAGGAATGAGCAGAATACTCATTATTGAAGATGAAGAGACCATCGCCGAGCTGGAGAAGGACTATCTGGAGCTGAGCGGCTTCGAGGTGGAGATTGAGAATGATGGAACGGTGGGACTGGAGCGCTCTCTGAAAGAGGATTTTGATCTGTTCATCCTGGATCTGATGCTTCCGGGGACGGATGGATTTGAGATCTGCCGCCGGATCCGGGAGGTGAAGAATACCCCCGTTCTTATGGTTTCTGCCAAGAAGGAAGACATTGACAAGATCCGGGGCCTTGGCCTTGGAGCTGATGATTACATTACGAAACCATTCAGCCCCAGTGAACTGGTGGCGCGGGTAAAGGCTCATCTGGCCAGATACGAGCGGCTGATCAGCAGCGGCATGCCGGCAAATGATGTTATCGAGATCCGGGGACTTAAGATTGATAAGACCGCCCGCCGCGTGTGGGTAAATGGCGAGGAGAAGAATTTTACCACCAAGGAATTTGACCTTTTAACATTCCTGGCTCAGAACCCCAACCACGTTTTTACAAAGGAAGAACTGTTCTCCAAGATCTGGGACATGGAATCCATCGGAGACATTGCCACGGTGACGGTACACATTAAGAAGATCCGCGAAAAGATCGAATTCAATACGGCCAAGCCTCAGTATATCGAGACGATCTGGGGGGTAGGCTACCGCTTCAAGGTTTAAGAGAATGAAAAAGGATAAGCAAAAACGGGACGTTTTCATACAAAAAACGCCCCGTTTTTTTTAATGTCCCTATGCTATGATAGGAATATCTATCATCATATGCCATAAGAGGGGGATAAAAATGAGAAAAAATCCAACGAGGATTCTGACCGGAATACTGGTATGTGGAGTTTCCATAAGTTTAAACGGCTGCCTGTCACCGGAACTTACCAGAGAACATCTGCCGGAGGAGACCATAGAAGCGTACGAGGATGCCGTTAATAATCTGGATGTGGATGCCATGATGGAATGCCTGGATGAAAGTACAAAAGACGCCATGACAGCCGGAATGGATGTGACCATGGGAATCGTGGGGGCGGTAACGGGAATCGATCTGGGGATTGATTCGGAAGATCTGATCGATCTGATGCCCTTTTTTAATATGATTACCGAAGAATACGGACTGGACCAGTACCCGCAGGTGGATTTCCAGGTGACGAAAACACTGATCAAGGGAGATAAGGCCACCGTTTACTTTACCGAGGCCGGTACCGGCCAGGAACAGATCATTAATATGGTAAAAGAAGGGGGAAAGTGGTACTTTACTCTGGATATAACGCCGATTTCAGAGGAGGAAGCAGACCGGGTTCTTCTTCCGGGACAGGAGGCGGAGGAGGAGAACAGCTTAAGTGTGCTGGGAGATATGAAACTTGAGGATCTGGTGAAACGCCCCCTGTCGGAGATTTTTGATTGGGACCAGCTGGAGGAGAAAGTAAACCAGGCCCAGAACGGCGATGAAAATAGCGGTCTTTTGAGCGCGATTCTGGGAGAACTTTTTGGAAATGAGTAAAGGCGGGAAACTCCGATGAAAAAGAAAAGGAAAATTTTGCCTTTTTTTCTGGGGATATTTGTTTTATGTACCGGCTGTCAGTTAAACGGAGAAGAAGCGGAGTGCTGGGAGCCGGGCAGTGTTATTCAGAATTTGGCAGAAAAAATTCAGGAATTTTTCCACGAGGAAAGCGGCAATAAGGGATTGGCATCCGGCCATATCGTTTCTGCCAAAGAAGAACTGCCGGTTTCAGACGTTTCTCAGGCAAAGGAGGCGGCGATTGCGCTGGGACTCTGCGAAGGCGCATCCTTGGAGGAGGCGGAAGCTGTCCTTGAGGAACGGTTTGCGGCAGAGTCCGATGGGGTGGTTTGCTACCGGATGGACCAAATGTATCAGGGGATTCCGGTTTACCGCCATGGTGTCTCTGTGGTGACGGACGGACAGGGGATGGCGTCTCTGGCGGCGGGAAATTATGTGGATGTGGGAGCTGTGGATACGGTTCCCAACCTGGATGAAGCAGGGCTTATCCAGGCAGTGAGCCAGTATGTGGAGGATGCGGAGTCCCTCTATTTTGAACAGGACGAGGAAACGCCCTTGGTCATTTTCGTGGAGGAGGAGGGGGATGCGCATCTGGCATATCTGGGATACATAAAGACAGGAGGCCAGGGCTTGTGTGTTCGGGAGCTTCTCATTGACGCGGAGAGCGGAGAAATCCTTTCGAATGTGGAGCTGGCATCGGAGGCAGAGTCTGGAGAACAGATAAAGCTGGAATATGCTTTCTATCCGGAGAATCATAATGTGAAAATTCAGCACTGGTTTTCTCTTAAAAATGAGTCGGGGGGAAGCCCGTATCTGATGCAGGACCTGCAGCGAGGGCTGTATTTGTATGAGGGGATGGACGGAAAAAGCTTTGGCAAATCCGGAATGCTGGATGTGGTTGCCTATTCCACGGAAGCCATCGAAAGGATTATTTCCAAGAACCAGAAGCCGGAAGTGCGGGGAATCCAGGCGTATGTCATGGCATCTATGAGCTATGATTTTTTTCTGGAAGTGCTGGGGCGGCATGGTTTTGATGACAAGAATGGGGTGACCCGTATTCTCTATGATTCTGGATTGAATGGAGGTGCTGACCGCATCAATCCATGGAATGCAAAATCCTGGGTGGAAAACGGAGACTCTGGGATGATTGCCGCAGGAATCTGGGCGAAAACACAGGACTGGAACCTGATTGGCCATGAGTACACTCATCTGGTAACGCAGTATTTTCTGGGAAATTATGGAGGCAATTCCGTAATGGAGGGATACAGCGATGGGTTCGCGGAGATGATGGAAGCGTATTTTTCCGGGGAGGATCCGGACTGGGTCAACACGCCCACCGGACGGAAACTAAGGCCGGAAAACGGGAAGGGGAAAGATGGCAGCCAGATTTATACGTATTCCTATATGAAGGACAGCACCGAATGTCATGACGGAGGGACGATCCTGACCAATGTGATGGGACAGATTTGGGATTCCTGGAGGAGGCAGAGGGGGATGGATGTGGATACCGCAGTAAAGAAGATGTCAATGCTTTTGTACCGCTCCCTTTTCCTCCTGAACGATCCGGCAGAGTATCTGGATTTTGCAGAAGTGATGGATGCTACTGCCCAGGCCATGGAAAGGCAGGGCCATATTTCATCGGCCCAGGCAGAGGATGTGCGGTCAGCGCTTTTGGGTGCGCAGATTCCTTTTTCCACCGCCTCCAGTGAGGATATCCGGGAGGCAGAGGATGCGGTTTCTCTGTGCAGCATTCAGGTGCTGGACGGGGTGAGCCATAATCCGGTGGAGGGGGCAAAGGTAACGCTTTTGTGGCAGACGTTTTTTGCCGATCTTCCCCTGGACTCCTACACTACAGACAGTTTGGGCTGCTGCATCATTGACGGCGACCCGTACCTGCATAAACGGAAGATTCGGATTTCAGCAGAGGGCTATCAGGAGCTGGAAGGACTGGGAGCGCAGCTGGAAACATACCTGCGGCCAGAAGAGCAGACAGGGGAGGAAGAATACGAGGCGGTGAATATCTTTTTCCTCTATCCAGAGGATTATGGGGGAGGGGAGATTCAGGCAGAGCCGTCCGGGGATACACAGGAAGCGGATCTTGCGGAAGCAGTTTTGCAGGAGAAACTGGCGGAACTTTCGGAAGTTTACGGTCGGGTAAATACGGAGGAAGATTATCTGGCTTCCGGCACCCAGGGAATCATCTCCCAGGTTGTGCCGCCGGAGCGGCTTACGGGAGTCCTCTGCGGCCGTATTCATGATTATGACGGGGACGGCCAGCCGGAACTTCTTATCCTGCGGACAGATGGCACGGGATATGAAGAAGGCGTTTCCAACCATTTTACCTGCATAGATCTTTATCTGTCGGTGTACGAGGCAGAAGAGGGAGCGGCTGTGGAAGCCGGGGAAAAGAAGATCCGCATTCCCGGACTTCCGGATACCGAGTGCTGTGCTTCCTTCCAGCTGTTTACAGCAGGAGGCACGGGTGGGGAGACTATTTATCTGGATTATATGCTGAATCAGAATGCCCAGTGCTACGGCGTCATTGCGTTCTGCTATGAAGACGGCGTCCTTAAGACGGCCGGCGGAGTGGAAAATACAGAATGGCCCAACTTTGCAGGCGCCTATGTTTCCGATATTCTGGAAGGAGATGAGGGCCTTTTGCATCTGTGCGGACGCATTTACAGAGAGGCAGGCGCGGATCCTTATCAGACGGATGAGGGCAGAAGGGGCTGGAAGGAAGGGACCGTGTATGACTGGACCTGGACTGAGGATCCGTCAGAGGCAGGCGGAGCCTATCTGGACAGCTACCGCCTTTCTATGGGGACGGTTCTGGAGGACTTCGGACTGAAGATCCTGGAATCCCGCTCTTATCTGGATGCTTCTTCTATTACAGTGGAATGGATCGGACAGAGCTGCTGCAGGAGGCCGTCGGCAGGATATGCCGCCATGGAAGGAGACGTGACGGAACTTTGCGGAATGATTTCTCCTGTCATGGAAGGAGGAGGGATTTCTTTTTCCTGCTATGATGAAAGTAAAGTCCTGCCTTGACATTTCATGGAATCTTTGTTAAACTTAACAGGCTGTTTTGGATGTAACGAGGGGATGAAAAGCCTTAAGCGGCTTTAGCCCCTCGTTTTTGTTACGAAAGGTCTGGCAGAATGGTT
>DVKS01000073.1 GCA_018715905.1 Candidatus Caccovicinus merdipullorum
TAACAAAAAAGAGAAAAAAGAATAATCCGGATACTGCTTATCCGACAAGACGCGTCACTGGCGCGTCTTGCTGGATACTTCGTAATAAAAAGAGGAACAGACCGAAATCTGTTCCTCTTTTGTTCTTTCCGCAGTCAGCAGGCCCCGCATCCCTTTTACTGCAGGTATCGGTTACGCGTCTTCCCGCAGGATACAGGGCCTGCGGTTCATGGTTCTTGGAATCACTTCCACATTCTCCAGCAGGGCATCTGCGGCATGACGAATGTAAAATCCGTAGGCAGGCACATCGCCGAAGGCATTGTTTTCCGGATAATCCGTAAGATTTTCATGGACTTCTTCCTTAAGGTTCAGGACCTCACGGTTGTCCCGGTAGGCCGCCTTAAAATTCCGGATCCGGATATTCTCTACCCGGCGGACAACCTTTTCTCCTTTTGCCGCAAAACCGGTGATGATGCTTGGCACTTCCACGTTCAATGCGCGGATGTCGGAGATGGAAATATTCCGGATGGATCCGCCAAAGCGCCTCCGTTCCTCATCTTCCGGCCCATCGAAGCCGAATTTGTTCCGCATGTTCAGGCAGATGAATACCGGACAGCAGACCCGGTCCATCTCAATTCCCCGGACCGTTACATTCCGGATGTTGCTTCCGTCTGCGGACTCAATGGAGATTCCCGAAACTGCCCCAGGGAAGATATCCGGCAGAAGGAACCGGCAGTTTTCCACGGTAATATTTTCTATGTCAAAATACGTCTCCGTTCCGATCTTAAAACAGTTCATCACAGACATTACCGTACAGTCTGAGATGTGCACATCCCGGGTGTCCCGCATGGGCACATGGGCATCTGCCACATTAATCCCGTCATGGCCCTGCCTGCGGGGCGATTTGACACAGATTCCATCATCGGCGCAGGAGACGAAGCAGTGGCGGATTTCCACCTGGCTGCATCCCATAATATCGATTCCGTCTGTATTCGCCACATGACGGTTTCCGTTTATGACCACATCTTCCACCTTTACCTGGCTGCTGCAGTCCAGCACCAGGGTCCAGTCCAGAGCATCCTCAATCATGATATTGGATATCTCCACATTCTCACAGCCGCGGATCCATACGGTATACATGGGACGGCGGATGGGCGGCAGCCCCTCCTGGTAGCGGTCCTCCGCGTAGCGGATCCGGGACCGGTAGGCATAGCGGATGGTATTGACCGGATACCCCATGGCATCATACAGATACGGAGGCAGAAAAGTCTCCTCAAGAGGAGCCGTCAGCGGAGCCTTAAGAGGCAGGTAAACGAAATACTCTCCGTTTCCGATGATCCGGCCGCCGCCTTTTATGGCAATATCCCTTCCGCCGGTGCAGGACACCAGCGCATCTTCGTAGTTGTCCAGATCCCTGGAAGCGCAGATGGCCGAATCCCGGTCAATCCATAAAGTACAGCGGTCCGGAAGCTTTACCGTGCCGGTGCAGTAAAGTCCCCCTGCCACCAGGAGGATCCCGCCTCCGTTTCCTTCCAGGGCCTCTATAGCTGCCTGGAATGCCTCGGTACACAAGGTAGCTCCATCTCCCACAGCTCCGTAATCCCGGATATCAAAGATTCGCCTTCCCCCGCTTTCTTCTGTGGGAAGAGGCTCTGCAGAAAGATACTCCGAAACCGGTATGGCCCGATAATAGTCACCGTCATAAATCACCCCGTGATCCGGATATGTGGCCCGGTCGCGGCAGAAGGTCTGCCAGTGCTTTAAGTCCCGGCTTACCGCCAGGCCCACGCTTCCGCCTGTGCTCTGCTCCTCTCCCGGCGCGCCTGCCAGGCTATCCGGATCCGAAGAAGCGCCGGCCAAACCGCCGTCTGCAGCATCAGCGGAGGCATCCGCCGCACAGTAAAACATCATATACAGGCCGCTTTCTTCATGCCGGATCACCGACGCCGGCCCCAGGATCCGGCCGTCCAGATGTTTTGGACGGTTTTTCAGAAGACGTTCTGCTTCTGCGGCAGAATAAAGGATACATCCTTCTCCGTCATCTTCCGGCTTCCCTTCTCCCGCCTGCTCCGCCTTCGTCCAGAAGATCAGGTCCCTGCTGGCGATTTCCAGGAAACCCTTCTCCCCCTCCCCCTTCCAGACCTCTGCCAGAAGACGCCATACGCCGTCCTGAAAGGAAGCCGACACGCCAGAAAAGGAAAGATCCTCTCCCGCCGGCAGCACCACCGGAGCTTTCAGCTCTTCCAACCGGAACCCGTTCTTTTTCTCTCTTTCCCCAGTTTTAAATCTGTCTCCGTTCATCCTGCTTTTCTCCCTGTTTTCTTCTATATTTTATTCATAAGATACCAGGGTCAAAAGGTCGGAAATCCGATGCAAGCTTGCTTGCGAGAGGATTTTTGACCTTGGGACCCCAACATCTTCATAATTTATGAGATACGGAAAGCCGGCATTTTCCTGCCGGCTTTCTGCGGTACAAGACTGCTGCAAACCTTATTTTTATAAAGTTCTGCATGATCAGCCCTTTATTTTTTTATTTCAATCTGAGAAACATCCTACTCTACATATTGGGTAGGATCTTTCACCGGACGGTACTCCATCCGGAACCCGCCTTCTGCAGTAAGAACGCCCTCTGCCCCGTCAAACACGGGATTCCGATTTTTCGCGGCGGCGCAGAAATCTTCCCAGTCTCCGTTCTCCCGGCGGCTTCCGCAGATGCACAGATAAGCGGCATCCCGGTTATACACACGAAGCTCGCATCCGAAGATGGTGTCATTGTAGGCTTCCGGCGTCTGGCTGGACCAGAGTGCCAGGTATCCGTCATCTTTCCGCATAAACAGCCAGTTTTCTTCCTGTTTTACCTCATCAAACCGCTCTGCAGGGCAGTAAATATGGGTGAAGGATACCGGATGTTCTTGGGGAATCCGGTAAATGGTCCCCAGGGTACCCTTTTCCTGCTTTATGGCCGGCATAACGCCGTTTCCGTTCCAGTATCCGGGACGCATGCTGGAGCGCTCCGACCAGGTCCCCGGATGGTTGGTAAAGATCACCGCCTCCGGCGAAAGGGCCGCATACCACATATGCTGCTGGTAGCCGTATACTCCCGGCTGGAAGCAGGAAGTTCCGTGGAAGCACTCATTCAGCGACTTGGTAAAATAATGGGTATCGGAATCGGTCCAGGAGCCGTCAATGCGCTCATTATGCCACCGGACAAAGTCATCCTGTCTGGGAGATTCCACGCAGGTCAGGCAGTAGTCCCCGGTCTTTTCCAGCCGTATCCTGGCATTTCCCGATGTATAGGCACAATCTGTTTCCTCTTTCATCAGTTCCAGGAGGCCTTCCGGGAACCGGTAGCTGCTGGTAGCCAGAAGCGCAAGCCATCCCTCTCCGTAAGAGCAGGGAGCGGCAGTGTCAATGAGACTTACCATGGACTGGGAGCCCTGACCGAAGGGATAGATCACATCCCGGTACACCCGTCCCATAGGAGCAATCATCGTTCCTTTAAAGACATGGCGGCTCATCTGGGTAAGGAGCAGATCTGCTGCTGCCCTGGCCCGCTTTGCAATGTCCTCGCAGGCAAAATCAATGACGTGAAGCAGCGCTCCCAGCGTTACGCACATATAAACGGCGCTTAAAAATTCCTCGTATCCGTACTCCTCCACATCGGAAAGCCACTGGCGAAGCTTCTCCTCACCGTAGGCCTTTAACTGCGCTCCCGTCATCTTCGCCCTGGTAAAATATGCATCCGGCCAGGTATTTCCTGCATCCATTGCTGCCGCGTAGAACATCAGGGCATGGTTCTCGCTCCAGAAGCACATGGCATCGGTTCCTTCCATGTTCATCCAGTAGCGGTAATCCAGAAGCACTTCCTTTGCCTTCGCCTGCAGTTCTTCATCCACAGGATACTTATGCAGGTAGCGCAGGAAACCGCATACGATAAAGTCGGAGCAGTCCACCCGGCGCCTGATCAGTTCCAGGGTCTCAAACAGATACTCACGGTCTCTTGCATCTTCCCATCCCAGGTATTTTCTGGCCAGCACATTGAATATGGCAAAACCGAATTCTCCCCGGTTTAAGCTGGATACATTGGCGATGCTTTCCATGGTGTCCATCCAGGCCTTTTTCGCATCCGTTCCCTCCGGACGGAAAATAGGTTTTTTGTGAGACGCCGCTTCCAGGGTCCGGGATAACTCCAGCCCATTCTGCCGCACGGCCACCTGCACGCTCTTTACGTTCTCCGGAATCACAAATTCATTCTTTCCCTCTGCTGCTTCCCAGACAACGGGCTGATGCATCACCTCGTAATCGGGGCTTTCCTGTACATTGCAGTACCATGTGCCTTCCGGAGCCGGCCCCGGGAATTTCACCGTGCTTCCTTCTAAAGAAAGCCCGTCCAGGAAATCCCTAGCCTTTGCCGCATTCTCCTGCTGTTTTTCATCTGCCAGACCAGTGCGGAGTTCTTCCCTGTGGTCCAGGATCTGCAGTCCCACAATATTTCTGGTATCTCTTGCTCCCAGATTGTCGCAGACAAAGAGGATCTGGTTCCGTCCCTTTTTCAGCGGCATCTTAAGATCGCAGTACTGAATGGGCTTGTAATCCGGATATTCCAGACCGCCTGCCAGCTCTCCATTTACATAAACGCCCACAGACATATAGCTCCATACCCGGCCCTGCACCGTCATATCCTCCGGCGCGACCAGCACTGCCGCCCCGTAGACCCGGATCTTCTGCAGCGTTGAATAAAATGCCGATACATCGATAATTCCGTTTCCGTATGGCGCGTACACCTGCCAGGGGCACCCGTTGGGCGCCGCCTCTCCAAGCTGCACGTCCAGTTCCATGTGCTGAGGCCTGGGGCTGCTTACCGCTTTGCGCAGACGCCCCTCCAGCCGCAGCTGGTCCGCATCCTGAAGATCCGACTGAAACTCCTCCAGACTCGGCCCTGCTGTCATATATTCCATAACGAATCCGTCTTTTCCAAGATTCCATCCGTCCATCATTCTGTCCATATTCGACTCCTTTTTCGCTCCTGCCGGGGATTGTCTGTTTTAGCCCTTTACTGCTCCGCTTGTCATACCGCTCATAAAGTGGCGGCTGAAGATGCAGTAGATAATCAGCATGGGGATAATTGCAATGGTTGCACCGGCAAACATGATATTCCAGGCCGCTGTACCGTCTCCGGCGTTCTTTAGCATATTTACGCCTACCGTCAGCGGACGCAGATTGTCATTGGTCATGGTAAATACCAACGGCAGAATGTACTCGTTCCAGCCCTGCCGGAAAGAAAGCAGAGCGATGGTTGCCATAACCGGCTTTAACAGCGGCAATATAACCATATAATAAATCTTAAAGAAAGAACAGCCGTCAATCTTGGCCGCCTCATCTAACTCCGTAGGAAGGGAATTGACAAAGCCGCGGCTTAAAAAGATGTAAGTAGCCTGTCCCGTTCCTGTGGAAATCAGGATTACGGAGATCAGACTCTTGTTCATGCCCAGCTTTACTGCCAGTTCAAAGAGGGGACGGAGAGATACCGATCCCACGTTGATAAACATGAACATAACGAAAAGTCCGTAAAGGATTTCCTTGCCCTTAAAATGACTTCTGGAAAATACATATCCAGCCATGGTGGAATTAATCAGGGACAGGATCATAACGCCAAGCGCCAGGAACACACTGTTTAAGGTGTAGGTAGCGAAGTTTGCCTGCTCCCAGGCATCTGAATAATTGGAAAATACCCACTTTGTGGGAAGAATATTGGTACCGCCCACTAACAGCTCTGCATTTTCCTTAAAAGATCCAAACACGATGTAGACCACCGGAAATATGGTCACTACCGCCAGAAACACCATGAAAATCCAGACGATCGCCCGCAGTATCTTTGTCTTTGTGGAGTAAACCGCATGACCTCTCTCCATTTATCTTTGCCTCCTTACATTACATCATCCAGCTTCTTGGATATAAGCATATATACTGCAGTAACAAGTCCCACGATCACAGCCGCCACCACACTTAAGAGTGCGCCGTATCCGATCTGCGCCTGGGAAGTGGAACCCGGCGTACCGAAAATCATGTTGTAAATATACAGGAACATAACCATGGAACGGTTTCCCGGACCTCCCTTGGTCAGCACCATGATAGCCTCGTAATCCTTGAATGCACCTGTAATGGCCAGCATCAGAACTACCTTAAGCACCGGAGCCAGCATGGGAAGTGTGATCCGGAAGAAAGTCTGCACTGCATTGGCCCCGTCAATCTTGGCAGATTCGTATACATCTTCCGAGATCCCGTTCATTCCTGTAGTAAAATACAGCATATAATTACCAAATCCGCCCCAGATGGCCAGAATGGTAACCGCCCCCATAACCCATTCCACGCTGTTCAGCCACGGAATCGGCGTGCTGATTAAATGGATCTGCATGAGGATTTCATTTAAAATTCCGTTCTGGGTAGCAAAGATAAAGCCAAAGATCATACCGGAAATGGAGGTACTGATAATGGTTGGCATGAAGTAAACGCCGCGGAATAAATTGCTCCCCCGCATCCTGGCATTCAAAAGTACTGCCAGAAGAAGGGACAGAGGGATAATAAAGATCAGCTTATAGGCCGCATACTCAAAAGTATGTCCTACACTGGCCCAGAAAGTCTTGTCATTTAACATTCGGGTAAAGTTCCGGGTTCCGGTGAATGTGGCGGTAAAGCCGTTGTAATCGTAGCAGATATAACGGAAGATCCAGATAAAAGGATAGATGGAGCATACGATCAGAAAGATCGTTGCAGGTGTCAGCATCAGGACAGGTGCAATCTTGTTTCCGTTAATGCGGAAACGTTTTTTTTCCGATTTCATAAATTAGGAAAGCCTCCTTTCGGCAACATGGTCTCTGAAAGCAGTTGGGGCCGCTGCAGCGGCCCCTTAACTTTTCTGCAATTCTTTTCAATCCCTTATTCGCTCAGATACTCAATCGTTCCCTCATTGGGATGAAGGGGATCATAATCGGAGATTACCAGCCGTGTGGTGCTTCCGGCAGCAATATCGGCTTCCAGTGCTTCATTATATCGGGTATTCAGATCCTCAATGGCGTCATCCACATCCACATAGCCCATAACTGCGTTCCAAAGAACCGTTCTGTAATCATCACCGGTCAGGTTAATTACCGGCGGAGTGGGATATACAGACTCATAATCCAGACCCGCAAAATCAGCCAGACGTCCGATCTTGCTTTCATCGATCACATCTGCCATATAAGAGCTGATGGGCAGGCAGTATCCGTTCTCCAGGTAACCCTTTAAGAAATCCTCAGACTGGAAGAACTGGATCACCTTCCAGGCTTCCTCCTTATGTTCGGAAGAGGAAACGATTCCCCAGGACTTGGAGGGAGTGGTCTGCAAAGCACCTTTGATCTCGCCGGTTAAAGACGGTACCTCAGCTACGCCCCATTCAAAGGAATCGATGGGGATCTGAGAAGTAAACACGCCGGCCTCCTGAGAAGCGTTGCTCCACAGGGCAAACTGTCCTTCTGCAAACAGGGCACGCATGTTGTCTACACCCTGCTGATCCGGATAGGCAATATTTTCCGTAAAGAACCGCTGTCCGGCTTCAACGATATCCTTGTATCCGCTGAAGTCATACTTTCCATTTACATAGTCGTAATAGAATACGCCGGATACCTGGGCGCTCATCTCCAGAAGACGTTCAAAAGGAGACGCAGAGGTAAATCCAATGCCGTAGAACTGGCCGCCGCCCTGCTCTGTGATATCTTTTGCCATGGCAATGTACTCATCCAGAGACTTGGGAATTTCCGTGTATCCGCACTGCTCTAACAGGTCCTTGTTATAGATGACGCGGACGCCGGAACGCATACCGCTGTATACCGAGTAAATGTTTCCGTTTCTCATGTTGGAGCCTTCATATGCATGCTCGTAAGGCTCATTTACCTTCTGGAAGGTCTCGTCGGAATCAATGTAATCATTTAAGGGAAGCAGGATTCCCGTATCTGCAAAGTTCTTTAAAGGAAGGCTGTTGGCGCCCACCACATCAGGAGCGGTTCCGCCGTTGTAAGCCAGTGCCAGCATATTGGCATAATCTTCTGTAATCGCCGTCAGATTGATAAAGATTCCATCGGTATTCGTCTGATTGTACTCATCAATCTTGGCCTCTACATACTCCAGGTCATGACGGTCCTCCGTCCACACCTCGATGGTGGTGGTTCCCTCCGGAGCCTCCGATGCACCGGTATCGCCGGATGCCTCAGCCGTATCACTTCCTGCCGACGTACCGGTATCAGAAGATGACCCGCCGCAGGCTGTTAAGGACACAGCCATAACTGCTGCCAGGGCTGCACTGATAAGTTGTTTCTTTTTCATAGTTTTCCTCCTTTTTCTTTGTAACTATTTTCCTCTCCAATGCGTTTCATAGGCTGATTTTAACCTTTTTTCACAAATTTCAGAAGGACATATTCCATTTATCATGTAACAATTTTCATCTTTTTCGTGAAAAAACTGTAACATTTTCACAAGACTTGACATTCGCCATCTTTCGCCATATACTTGTAAATATTTCTCCGGTCAATGCGTTTTTGTGCAGCTTATCTAAACTTTGTCCACACGTATTTCCAAAGAAAGGAATTTATCATTATGAAGCCGAACACAGTGGGGTTTACCGCTGTTCTTGCGGACGATGAGGAACTGATCTTAAAACGGCTGGAGGAATCTGTAAACTGGGAAGAATTAAATATCCGGCTGGTTTCCCTTGCTCAGAACGGAAAGCAGGCTCTGGAAGCCATCCTGACCTTTAAGCCGGACCTGGCCGTAATCGACATCCGGATGCCGGAGATCAGCGGCCTGGAAGTGATACAAAGAAGCAGAAATGCCGGAATACAGACGGATTTTATCATCCTCAGCGGTTACGATGATTTTTCCTACGCCCAGGAGGCCATCCGCTACGGCGCCAGAGCCTATCTTCTAAAACCAGTCAACAGCAGCGAGCTGTATGATGAAATTTACCGGATCTGCCTGGAACACAGCCGCAGGAAAGGCCCCCGGATCAGCCGCCTTTACCAGAATAAACTGAACGTAAGCTTCTTTAACAAACTTATTGACAGCAAAATCCTGGAACCGGGAATCATCCAGCAGATCCTTTCCAGCACAGAACTCAATATAAGCGACAGTCCCTGCTACGTATGCGTCATCCAGTTTGATGATGATATACCGAAAAAGAAGCCGCCGCTTTCCGCTGATGAACTGACTGCTGCTCTGGACCGGCATTTTGCCCATGAGAAGCATGTTTTCTGGAACTATAATGCACGCCAGGTTGTAGGAATCTTCAATATTTCCAGCACGCTGCCCTTTCAGAATGCCATGGGCTGCCTGGAAGTAATCCGCAGCCTGAATCTTTCGCCGCCTGTTATCGGCATAGGAGACACGGTATCCGGCCTTATGGAATGCCCTTATTCCTATAACCGCGCCCTTACCGCCATGACCTACCAGCTTTACGATGATACTTCCCGGATCTTCACCAGCGAATCCATCTGCACGATCCCTCCCACTCTGAAGCTGTCAGATATCGATTATCTGCCTCTGATCCAGTTTATTGTAAAGAAAGACCTGGAAGGAATCCGTACATACTGCAATGATTTCATGAACCGCCTTCTCTATGTACCTGCGCCGCCGCCCAACTATGTATTCAGCTTCTGCTACGCACTCTTCCATCAGGTAGAAAAGGAATTTTCTGATTTCTCCCACAATGAGATCACAGAAATCGCCACTGCTCAGGATTTATACCGCTTCCGGAAGCTTTCTCAGATCCGCCGCTGGCTTATTGATTCTTTCTGCCAGCTTTCAGAATTCATTGACGCGGTGTACGGCTACGCAACGCCCAAATACTCCCAGGCCCAGAAAACAGCAGTGGAATCCGATGATGATCTGATCCGCAGTGCAAAGGAATTTATCCACAGCAACATCACGAACCATATAAAGATCGAGGATATCGCCCGGCATGTACACTTAAGTCCCTCTTATTTTGCTATTTACTTTAAGAATAAAACGGATGTAAATCTGCGTGACTACCTTCTGGCAGAAAAAATGGAATATGCCAGAAGAGCCCTGATGAACCCGGATACTTCCATCCGTGATGTGGCTTATGATGTAGGATACGGCGATTACCGCTCTTTTTCCCGGGCATTTAAAAACGTACACGGAATTACCCCTTCCGATTTCCAGTCAAAATACCGCTAAGTCCCCACCCATGGGCAAAGGAGAACCATGCAGCATATTATTTCTTCCGTTACCCGGCGTTTCCGCAATCTTTCCCTGCTGTCCAGAATCCGGCTGGTGATCTGCGGGCTGGGACTGGCCATCTGCATTATCATTATCCTGATTTCACTTTTATACTACCGATACAGTTCCGGCGAACAGACTCTGGCCAGCGCCCGGCGTGCTGCCCGCACTGCCGCCGGTACATTCGAAGTAAATTACACCAATATCATCGAGCAGTTCGTTTTTGCCTGCGGCACCAAAGAATTTGCTTCGGATATCCGTTCTTTATCCAACGCTTCCTCGGACGCCGTCCGGCTGGTTCAGAACGAACTTACCACCCTGTCCCACTGCAATTACCTGGTGCATTCCGCCATGATCCTTTCCGGAGACGGCAATAAGGCATGTACCCTTTACAGCAGCTCTCTCCAGCGTGCCACAGACGAACTTTTCGATCTCCGCGACCTGGAAACCGTAAACGGCATTACGCTCCTTCCCCGCCGTCCCAGCCCTCTGCGCAGCAGCGTTTCCGTAATACCCTTAATCTTTCCATTAAGCATCAATGCGGAAGAATATGCCCAGCTGACCCTGGACGGAAGCACTCCTGATGTCTACGTGATTCTTTACCTGGACTGCGGCAAGCTGGAAGAAAGTCTTCTGCTGAACGGCAGCGGTCAGACTTCCGGCGTCTTTTATCTGATGAATCAAAGCAACATTGCCCTGAACGCCGATGATTCCAGTGAGCATCCCCGCCTTCTGGGAAGCGATGATACCGCTGCCTTTCTCAATACATTACGGGAAAGCACACAGGATGAATCTTTTGCTTCCCGGCCAGGTTCCTGGCTGATTGCCAGAAAGATCACAGACACAAACCTGATCCTCTTAAACCTCGTCCCCCGCGGCTCCCTTGCAAACGTGCTGGGGACAGCCGGCGCCTCCCTGGTATTAATCTTTCTGGTAGTGCTGGTTATCTTTTTCGCTATCTCTCTTCTTATGACCAGCACCATCACCCGGCCCGTAAACCGGCTCATGGAAGTGGTTCACCAGATCGAGGAAAACCGTTATACTCAACGGATCGAATTTCAGACTAACGATGAAATCGGAAAACTGAACCAGGCCATCAACCGCATGTATGACACCATCCAGCAGCAGATGGTCCGCATCAAGGAAGAGGAATCGGAAAAATACCTGACCCAGATCAAGCTCCTTACCGAGCAGATCAATCCCCATTTCCTTTACAATACCCTGGAATGTATCCAGTCCGAGGTCCTTCGGGGCGACTCCCAGACGGCCTCCAGCATGATCCAGTACCTGGCGGAATATCTGCGCATCGGCTTATCTTACGGTGCGGATCTGATCACCGTCACCAACGAGCTGCGCCACGCAAATGCCTACATAAAACTCATGAACCAGCGCTTCGGCCAGTCCATCATTTTTATGTACCAGATCGGACCGGGATTGAACCAGCACCTGATCCTAAAGACCATCCTGCAGCCCCTGGTGGAAAATTCCATCCGCCACGGCTTCGGCATCGATGCACCGGGAATCCCCATTCTGGATCCTACCATTCAGGTAAACTTCTCCTCTTCCGAAGAGGTTCTTACCATCGAGGTCATCGACAACGGCAGCGGCTTTGATGTGGAGGAAGCAGAAAAGATCCTTTACGCTTCAGACCCGGAAGCCCTCCAGCATGTTGGGCTCCACAATGTGTACCACCGTCTGATCACCTATTACGGAAAAGACGCCGTAGAGATGACTTTAGGTTCCATCCCCTACTACCGGAACACCGTTACCATCCGGATCCCCATGGCGGTCCCGGCCAGGGCGGAGAGCCGGTAAGCCTTTCCGGCGCACGGTATCCGCAGTAATTATGTATTAAAAAAACAGGCAGAGGCCTCTGATTCCCCTGACTGGGACGATCCAGCCAGGAATCAGGACTCTGCCTGTTTTTTCGGTCTTTTTTCTCTCTATGGCTCCTTAGTCGTCAGCCTCGTCAGCCTCCGTTACCGTAAAGGTAAAGCGCTTTCTTGCCATCTCATCGCTTTCCAGATATTCGTCATAAGTGGTGATCTTGTCGATCAGCTTGCCGTTGACGATCTCCATGATCCGGTTTGCGGTGGTCTGCACGATCTGGTGGTCACGGGAGGAGAAAATCATCACGCCCGGGAATTTGATCATGCCGTTATTTAACGCGGTGATGGATTCCATATCCAGATGGTCCGTAGGCTCATCCAGCATCAGCACATTGGCGCCGGAAATCATCAGCTTGGACAGCATGCAGCGTACCTTTTCGCCTCCGGACAGGACACGCACCTTCTTTACACCGTCCTCACCGGCAAAAAGCATACGTCCCAGGAAGCCGCGCACATAGGTCACATCCTTCTCCGGGGAATACTGGGTCAGCCAGTCCACAATGGTATCGTCATTGTCAAACTCGGCGCTGTTGTCCTTGGGGAAATAAGCCTGGGAAGTGGTAAGTCCCCACTTGTAGCTTCCCTCATCGGGCTCCATCTCACCGGCCAGAATCTTAAAGAGCACAGTCTTTGCATGCTCATTGGGGCCGACTAAAGCCACCTTATCCTCCCGGCCCAGAATAAAGGAAATGTCATCCAGCACCTTCACCCCGTCAATGGTCTTGCTGATGTGATCTACCGTAAGGACCTCATTTCCGATCTCTCTTGCGGGACGGAAATCAATATAGGGGTACTTCCGGCTGGAGGGACGGATCTCGTCCAGCTGGATCTTTTCCAGGGCACGCTTTCTGGAGGTTGCCTGCTTGGACTTGGAGGCGTTTGCCGAGAAACGCTGGATAAATTCCTGCAGTTCCTTGATCTTCTCCTCTTTCTTCCGGTTGGCTTCCTTCATCTGCTTGATCATCAGCTGGCTGGACTCGTACCAGAAGTCATAGTTTCCGGCATACAGCTGGATCTTGCCGTAGTCAATGTCCGCAATATGGGTGCAGACCTTGTTTAAGAAATAACGGTCATGGGATACCACGATAACGGTATTCTCGAAATTAATCAAAAACTCTTCCAGCCAGGCGATGGCATCCAGATCCAGATGGTTCGTAGGCTCATCCAGAAGAAGGATATCTGGATTTCCAAACAGAGCCTGTGCTAACAGCACCTTCACCTTCTGGGCGCCGGTCAGGGCAGACATCTGGTTATAATGAAGCTCCGTCTCGATGCCAAGTCCGTTTAACAGGTTTGCCGCATCGGACTCTGCCTCCCATCCGTTCATGGTGGCAAACTCCCCTTCCAGCTCGGCGGCCTTGATGCCGTCCTCATCGGTAAAGTCTTCCTTCATGTAGATGGCTTCTTTTTCCTTCATGATCTCATAAAGGCGGGCATTGCCCATGATTACCGTATCCAGGACGGTATACTGGTCATATTTAAAATGATCCTGCTGCAGGAAGGAAAGACGCTGGCCCGGCGTGATGACGATCTCGCCGCTGGTGGACTCCAGCTGGCCGGACAGGATCTTTAAAAAGGTGGACTTTCCCGCACCGTTGGCTCCGATCAGACCGTAGCAGTTTCCCTCTGTGAATTTAATATTAACATCTTCGAACAATGCTTTCTTTCCGATCCGGAGTGTAATGTTATTTGCACTAATCATATCTGTTTTCTTACCTTTCTCACTGACGCATCCGAAAAGGGACCGCTTCAACCTCTGCAGCAGCCCCTTTTAGTATCATTCTTATTGTACAGGATATTTTTTATTTTGCAAGTAGAAAATCTTCGATTTTACCTGAATTTTTCCTTTGTTTCCGGTGTTCTTTTCACCACATGCCCTTTGCCCGTCCTACAGACGACAAATACGCTTCTACCGCCTGGGGGCCGTATCTTGTGTCACTGCAGGGAGCATCGGCTATGGCTTCCCACTGGTGGTCCCTGGCCATCTGGCTGTCCGTCAGGTTCAGATATTGATTGCAGAGATTTCCCCAGCCGTAGCCGTTTGATCCTCCATTCGTGACCGGATCCTCCGAAGTCACATCCACATGATACCACTGGCCGTTAAGCTGCACCAGATTCCAGTCATGCATTTCACCGCCGTATATGCCATAGATAAACTTTGTCTTCAGTCCCACCGCATCCGCCAGCCAGCAGAAGGCCTCAGCGTATCCCTCGCAGACGGCCTCCCCCTTTACCAGGGCGCCGAAGGCCGAATGGTCATCATCCGTGTCCTGGCCGGCCTGATAGCGGGCGTAGGGATACGTCACATTGGCCACAAGATACTGCACAATGGCCATCTCCTTCTCAAAATCCGACATTCCCGGCCGGATACAGTGCTCCTCAAAACGGCTCACCACGTTTTGAATAGCCTGGTACTGCTCCTGAGAATAGGCAAACAGCCGACCCCGGCCATTATTCCAGCTGATGTACACCGTTCCGGTCTCCCCGCCGAACTGGTGGACAGAATTGGTATACACCACATTTTTCACCAGAGGCTGCCAGACCTGGTCAACGGAGCTGTAAAAAATCGAATTATTGGGAATCCCATTGTTGATGCCCGGATCAATCTCTCCCTGCTCATTCAGGGGAGCAGACCAGTACAGCTGCACCCGGCCTTCTTCTGCCGCCTGCTGTGCCTGAAGCTCCATCTTTTCCTTCTGCTCTTTTCCCAGGGAACTCTCCACCGTCTGGTCCCACCTGCCGGCCAGCGCCGTGGAGGGATGGGGGGAAAATACGCAAAAGGCCGCAGCAAATAACAGGGCCGGCCAGATTCTTTTCCTTCTCTTTTCTTTTTCTGTCTTTTCTTTCATTCTCTCTGTCCTTAAAGCATAGTTCTTCCTTCTGCCGTCATGATATCATACCCTTTTGCTGCCGCACAAGAGAGATTTCCTGAATTCTTCCTTACATTTCTCTTTCCTCTTTTCGAAATCTTTTCTTAATTTATCGTTTTTCGATAAATTATTATTGATTTTCGAAATATACTGTGATATGCTCACATCAGTTTACAAGAGAAACGGAGGATTTTATCAATGTGCTGGTCAAACCGCAATTCCATCTTTTTGACAAAAATCGTGCTTCTGATCTTTGCCGCCGGGTATCTGGCTGTAGTCCTTACATGTCCTCTTCTTACGGACTGTTTCGTGCGGCTCAGCTTCTCCGCCGCCGGAATCAGCAAATGGCTGTTTGCAGCCACCATCTATGCGGCAGCAGTTCCTGTAGGCCTCCTTTTGTGGGAGCTCTGGCAGCTGCTGTGCGATATCGGACTGGAAGAAATCTTTACCGGAGATAATGTCCGCCGCCTGCGGATTATTTCCTGGATGTGCTTCCTGGCCGCACTGATCTGCCTTCTTTCCATGCTTTACTACGTTTTCTGGGGAATCCTGTCGGCCTGCCTTTTCTTTATGGGGCTTTTGATCCGTGTGATCAAAAACACTTTCCAGGAAGCCAAAGAGCTGAAAGAAGAAGCTGACTTTACCATATAATCGAATCCGACAAGACGCGTCACTGGCGCGTCTTGCTGGATACTTCGTAATCAGAATCTGCGCCGCATATCCGGCGGCAGACTTTAACCCCAAGGAGGATGTTTCATGCCCATTCTAGTAAATCTGGATGTGATGATGGCGAAACGGAAGATCTCTGCAGGTGAGCTGGCCCAGAAGGTAGGCATCACCCCCGCCAATCTCTCGATCCTGAAAAATAACAAAGCCAGAGCAGTCCGCTTTTCCACTCTGGAGGAAATCTGCCGGGTATTAGACTGTCAGCCCGGCGATATCCTTCAGTATATCCCGGAAGATCCTTCCCGGGACTGACAGGGCCTTTGGCTGCGAAAGGAGTATTGTCTATGAATCCATCAATTTCCCCAGCCCCGGATCTTTCCCTTCCGGAAAGCAGCTTTAACACGAAAAAGAAGGAGCCGGCGCCGCCGACTCCCCATATGATCCGACTCCAGGAGCATTTTCCTCTCTATGGCTCTTATGCCCTGCTCCTGGCTCTGTTTTCTGCATTTTGCTTTTTCCGGAACCCCCACGGGATCACCTATCCGCTCTTCACTGCGGCGGCCTATGTCTCCGCCTGGCAGATCCTGAAGTCCCTGAACTTTCCGGTAAAGAAGACGGCTCTCTTTCCTGCCGCCGCAGCCCTCTTTCTGGCATTAAATTCCAGCTTTACTGCCAGTGAAAAAATCCATACCCTGAATAACCTGGCTCAGATCCTTTTAGGCGCTTTTTTTCTGCTGCATCAGTGCTACGATGACCGGCGCTGGAATATTGGAAAATATGCCGGCTCCGTCCTGAAACTTTTCGGGAACGCGGTATGCGCCCTCCCCCTCCCCTTTCTCCACGGCCGGCGCTTTCTGAAAACCGTAAAAGACTCCCGGAGCCGGAATCTCCTGATGCTGCTTGCAGGATTCCTTCTCTCCCTGCCGGTACTCTTTTATGTAAGCCTGATGTTTGCAAAGGCAGATGCGGTATTCCGCTCCATTCTGCAGAATGGCCTGGCTGAAATTTTTCGTTCGTCAGCCATACCGGAATTTCTCCTTCTCTTCCTGTTTTCCTTTTTCTGCTGCTACTGCCTTATGGGCAGCCTGTGCGCCGGGAAAATCAAAGAAAGCCCACGGGAAGTTTCGCAGAAAAATCCTCTGGCCGCCATCAGCTTCTGCGCCATGCTGTGCCTTCTGTATGTGTTTTTCTGCGGAATCCAGATCGTTTACCTTTTTGCCGGAAAAGGAACCCTTCCCGACGGCATGACCTATTCAGAATATGCCCGCGAAGGCTTCTTCCAGCTGCTGCTTGTATCCTTTTTTAATCTGGTCCTGGTGCTGGCCGTCCTGAATTATTTTAAGCGCCATCCGGTGCTTACCGGCTGTCTGGCTGTGATCAGCCTGTGCACCGGCATCCTGCTTGGTTCCTCTGCCTTCCGGATGTGCCTGTATGTGGCTGCCTACGGACTGACCTTCCTGCGCCTTGGCGTCCTCTGGTTCCTTGCGCTTCTGGCAGTTTTGCTGGCGGGGATCCTGCTTTTCCTCTTTCGCTCCGCCTTTCCGCTGTTCCGGTGGTGCCTGGTATCTTCCGTCCTCTTTTACTGCGCCTTTGTCTGGAGCAGCCCGGACCTGCAGATCGCCCGCTGGAACATCGCCAGAGAAGACGGCTTTATCACCCGGGACAATGTCTCCTACCTTCTGTCCTCCCTCTCTGTGGACGCCGCCCCTGCCATCATGGAAGCAGAAGTAGCGCCGGATGTCTGGGATTATACGCCGCCCCGCACCGCCAGCCGCTACTGGCCTTCCATCCTGACAGAAAAATGGCAGATGATCTGCTGCATGCCCGGAAGCCCCTGGTATGAATCCCGGGGACGGCAGGGGATTGCGGAATGGCTGGATACCCTCAGCGAAAATCTTCTTTCCTGGGATCCGGGAATCCGGACCTATAACGCATCCCTTGCAAGGGCATGGGAGCTTTCCTTAGAAGCACTGGAAGAATCCGCCCACTAACAGGAAGCAGATCACAGAATCTCCAGAAGCTCCCCGATCTTTCGGATCTGGTAATCTGCCCGGATCCCTTCCGGCACCGGCAGCCCTTCCGGATTCACCCAGCAGGTATCGATACCGGCCAGATTTCCTCCCAGAATATCGGAGCTTAGGGAATCTCCCACAATCAGCATTTCCTCCGGCAGGGCGCCGGGAATCCGGGAAAAGCAATAATCGAAATACGCCTTCTGGGGCTTCTGGCTTCCGGCATCCTCCGACACGAAAATGTCCTTCATCAGTACATCCAGACCTGATAAGGCCAGACGGCGGTACTGGGTCTGGGAGGTGCCGTTGGTGACCACATAGCAGTCATACTTCCCGGAAAGTTTCCGGCATGTTTCCAGAGCCCCCGGCAGAAGAATGGCCGAACCATCCAGGAATGTCCGGTAGCTTTTTTCCGCATCCTCTCCGTCTACGGAAAGCCCCAGCTCCCCAAAAAAGCGGACAAACCGCTCTCTGCACAGCCTTTCCTTGGAAATCTCGCCCCGGTTAAAGGCCTGCCAGTAACCGTCATTGATCTGATGATATTTCTCCAGGAGTTCGTCGGAAGCAGGGAAGCCGTAATCCATAAGGATACGGCTGATCCCCTGCCGCTCCGATGCGTGAAAATCCAGCAGGGTTCCGTCCACATCCAGCAGAAGGGTGTGGTATTTTTTCGCCTCTGCCCCTTTCATTCCCTCTGCACCTCCTTGCTTTGAAAATCTGCCGCCGGACAGGCAGCTCATGAAGATTTATCCTGATACACCACATTTCCGCCGCAGATGGTAAACTTCACGCGGCCGGTCAGGGACTGGCCGGTAAAAGGACTGTTGTCGGCTTTGGAAGCGTAATCTCCCGCAGTCCAGACTTCATCCTCATCAAAAATCACCAGATCTGCCGGTGCCCCTTCCTCCAGATATCCGCAGTCCAGACCGTAGAGGCGCGCTGGGTTATAACTCATCTTCTGCATCAGCTCCGTCATGGTAAGGTGGCCGGCTTTAACCAGATTGGTAATGCCCAGAGCCAGGGATGTTTCCAGACCGATGATCCCGCTGGGCGCCTTTGTCAGGGGCGCAGCCTTTTCCTCTCTGCTGTGAGGCGCATGGTCCGTGGCAATCATATCAATGGTTCCGTCCTTTAAGCCTTCGATAAGAAGTCTGCGGTCCCGCTCCGTTCTCAGGGGCGGATTCATTTTCGCCAGACTTCCGTGCTCCAAAACCGCTTCTTCCGTCAGGGAAAAATGATGAGGCGTTACCTCCGCCCAGACATTGGCCCCCAGAGATTTCGCCAGCCGGACCATGGCTACAGCATTCCCGGAACTGATATGCTGGATATCCACAGCCGCCCCGGTATCCAGAGCGATCATGCAGTCCCTTGCCACCATAGCGTCCTCAGCCAGAGACGGCGAACCGTAGATGCCAAGCTTCTCTGACACGGCTCCGTGGTTGATTCCATTTTCCCGGATAAAAGAAGGATCTTCCTCATGGAGACTGATGGGCAGGCCAAGCCGTGCCGCCTCCTCCATGGCTTTTCTTAAAAATGCGCCGTCCCGTAAGGGGATTCCGTCATCGGTAAAGCCGGCTGCCCCGGCTTCCTTCAGGGCCTCCATATCCGTCAGGGTCTTCCCGTCAAAGCCTTTGGAAACAGCGGCACAGCTTAATATGTGGATGCCCGTCTTCTTTCCTTCTTCCAGCACATAGCGGAGCGTCTCCGGCGTATCCACCTTGGGATTGGTGTTTGCCATGCAGACCACGGTGGTAAATCCGCCCTTTGCCGCCGCTCTGGCTCCGGTGGCGATATCTTCTTTGTAGGTAAAACCAGGATCCCGGAAATGCACATGGACATCCACCAGGCCCGGCGCAGCCGTAAGACCTTCTGCGTCAATAACCTGAACCGGCTCCTGACCGCTGTTTTCTGCCGCTGTTACCTCTTCTTTCCACTCTTCTCCCTGCTTTTTCACCTGCAGGATCTTTCCGTCCCGGACTGCCAGATCGGCATAACCTTCAAAGCCTGATTTGGGATCGATCACTTTTCCGCCTTTAATGATAATCATAGTTTCCTCCATTTTCTGTTATACATCCATCTGCTCCGCCGCCTTTACAGGTACTGCAGGATATCCTGAATGTGTTCCACCTGACAGTCTGCCAGCCCCCGGTCAAAGCCGAAGCGGTCATCAATCAGCGCCGCCACTTCCATGCCTGCGTCATGGGCGGCCCGGATCCCCACAGTGGAATCCTCCAGCACAAAGCAGTTTTCTTCTTTCACCCCAAGCTTTCCGGCAGTATAATGATAAATCTCCGGATCAGGCTTGCTGCGGGTAAACATATCCCCGGTTACCACCGTGTCAAAATACGAAAGGATCTGATTCTGGAACAGTACATGCAGCACCAGCTGCCGGTGTGTGGATGATGCCACAGCCAGCCGGTATCCCCGGCGTTTCAGCTCCTCTAAAAGTTCTCTCGCCTCCGGGCGGAATATGGCGCGGTAGTCGGTGCTGTCGTAGACGCCGGTCCACTGATGGTACTCCTTTCGCAGCTCCGACCAGCCCTGTCCGTTCCCGATGGCCCTCTCCATGATCTCCCATGTATCTTTTGCAGTCCGTCCTACCGTAGCATGAATATCTTCTTCCTTAACTGCAGGATTTTTCTTTCTGGCAAACCGCAGCATGGAGTCCAGATACACCGGTTCGCTGTCAATCAGCACTCCATCCATGTCAAAAATAACCGCTTCTGTCATCGTTTTTTCTCCTTGTCATCTTCAATCTGTATCAGGCCGCTGCACTTTTCCTCAGCCAAAGGCCGTCCTCAACGCAGTCTCTGTCCGCAGTTGGGACAGTAATTATAATTTCCCGGCACTTCCTGTTTGCAGATGGGGCAGCGCAGCTTTTTATTGGGATCGCCCTCCCCCTCTTCCCGGAAGGCCTGCATCCGCTCATAGGGGAAGGGCTTGTGTCCTTCCTTGATCATGCGCAGATCGCTTCCGGTAATATCCGGCATCTCCCCTCTGGCAATTGCCTTTCCCAGGGCCGGATTCAATTCGTACACCGTTTCGCAGCAGTTGGTCTTTACGAAATATCTCCGGTGCCATTTAAACAATGGAACAAAAAAGAAACTGAAATAATAATAAGTCATGATCACCTGACACTCCGTCCGGCTCTGGCAGAACCGGCATAAGATGGATTTTGTGTAAGGCAGGAATGCGGAACCATGGCTTACGCCTCCGATAAATATCATAAAGCTTCCTCCCGTATATTTTTTATGCCTCCGGCATCACAAAGGCAGCCGCCCCTGACCGCCGTGATGCCGGGCTCTTCCCCCATTGGTATGCACCCATTATAAAATGACACAGGAAAAAAGTAAACCATCATGCGCCGGCGGCAGACTATCAGAGTACCCCCTCATGCAGCCACAGCTTCCATTTACCAGGTTCATGGCGAAAAAAAGAGAGACGGACCGGCCGTCTCTCCTGCATCTTTGTATGATTCTGTTTACGAAATCCCTTCCTGTTTTTCCTTCCCTTTTCCAAGTTCCGGAACTCTCCAGAGGATCACCGCTGCCAGAACGGCTGCCAGCGCAGATGTGCCTGCGAAATTCAGCCACAGTCCCGTAAGTCCCAGGGGCCACAGGAGAATAACTAAGAGTACCGGAAATACCAGCGCAGTGGATACAGAAATCAACGACGCGGGAACCGGTTTTTCCACCGCCAGCATAAAACTCTGGGTGGCAAAAGAAAACCATCTGGTCAGATACGTAAAGCTGAACAGCCGCAGGGCTGCCGCCGCACCCTCAAAAAACGAGCCTGAGGCCTCCTGCATAAATATAGACGCCAGGTTTCCCGGAAACAGGTAAATTACCGCAGCAGAAACCAGGGACAGCAGGGCGCTGGCAGTAAAGCAGCACCGCTCAATGGCCATAACGCGCTTTTTCTCTCCCGCTCCCCAGTTATAACCTACCGCAGGCTGCAGGGAATCG
>DVKS01000074.1 GCA_018715905.1 Candidatus Caccovicinus merdipullorum
GGCGGGAAAACAGGTGCAAAAACAGGCGTTAAGCTTGCTTATAAGCATGCTTTTGCACCTGTTTTCACATCGGATGGACCTCCGATGCTTCTTGTCCGGCCCTGGCCGGGCAAGAAGATGCGCCGTCCTGAACAGTTACAAATAAAGACAGAATGCAGGACGCTGCTGCGCAGGATTGTTATTTTGGAGGATTGGATGAAAGAACGTTTGGATGTACTTTTGGTGAAGCGGAATCTGGCTGAGTCCAGGGAGAAGGCCAAGGCATTGATTATGGCCGGCATCGTCTACGTGGACGGGCAGAAGGAGGACAAGGCGGGAACGGCTTTTGAGGATACAGTATCTCTGGAGGTGCGGGGAAGCACCTTAAAGTACGTAAGCCGGGGCGGCCTGAAATTAGAAAAGGCCATGAGCCGCTTCGGGCTTTTGCTGGACGGCAAGGTCTGTATGGATGTGGGATCTTCTACCGGCGGTTTCACCGACTGCATGCTGCAGAACGGCGCGGTAAAGGTATATGCAGTAGATGTGGGCCATGGACAGCTGGCCTGGAAACTGCGGAATGACAGCCGTGTGATCTGCATGGAAAAGACGAATATCCGCTATGTGACGCCGGAACAGATTCCGGAACCCATTGATTTCGCATCCATTGATGTGTCCTTCATCTCTCTGACCAAAGTTCTGGGACCGGTGAAGGCCCTCCTTAGGGATGGCGGCCGCATTGTCTGTCTGATCAAGCCTCAGTTTGAGGCCGGACGGGAAAAGGTGGGGAAAAAAGGTGTTGTCCGGGAAAAGTCGGTTCATCTGGAAGTGATCCGGATGGTGATGGATTTTGCCTGTGCCTCTGGTTTTCAGATCCTGAATCTGGAATATTCGCCGATTCGCGGGCCGGAAGGAAACATTGAGTATCTTTTATATCTCCAGAGCGGCGGGGATGTGCCGGCTTCGGACGCCGTCTTTGTGGACCCGGCGGCTGTGGTGGAGGAGTCCCATCAAAATCTGGAGGGATAGTCATGAAGTCATTTTACATTGTGACAAACCGGGATAAAGAAGGCGCGGCGGAAACGGAGCGGGAGATCCGGGCCTATCTGGAGCAGCATGGCGCTTCCTGCGCTTCCTGCTGTCTGGATAAGTCGGAAAGCAGCTATACAGACCCGGACCAGGTACCGGAGGATACAGACTGCGTGATTACCATCGGCGGAGACGGTACGCTGATCCAGGCAGCCAGAGATCTGGCCGGACGGGGCATTCCTTTTATTGGAGTGAACCGGGGGCATCTGGGATATCTTACCCAGGCAAACAGCGGCCAGGAACTTTTCCAAATGCTGGAGGCTCTTTTAAATGACCGGTACGGCCTGGAAAAGAGGATGATGCTTTCCGGGCAGGTCTTAAGGCGTGGACGCCCGGTATTTCAGGATATTGCGCTGAATGAGATCGTCATCAGCCGGAAGGATACCTTAAAGGCCCTTCATTTCCGCATTATGGTAAACGGCGAATTTCTCAATAATTACACAGCAGACGGCATGATCATTGCCACGCCTACTGGTTCCACCGCATATAATCTTTCGGCGGGAGGCCCCATTGTAGCTCCCGAGGCCAGGGTGATGGTGCTTACGCCCATCTGCTGCCATGCCTTGAATGCCAGGAGCATTGTCTTAGGAGCCGATGACCGGATTACCGTACAGGTGGAGGAAGCAGGACACATGGCGGCTTTCGATGGGAATCCGGCAGTTCCTCTTTTCCCGGGGGACCAGATCCTGATCTGCCAGTCACCGCTGGATACGGTGTTAGTGCAGCTTAAAAAGGTGTCTTTTCTGCAGAATCTCAGCAGCAAGATGACACGAATATAGGGAAAATTTGTCATGGAAACGATTATCATGCATAAGAAACGGAGCGTAGGAGAAGATGAAGGTAGAGCGTCACAGCAAGATTGTAGAACTGATTGGAAAATATGAGATTGAAACCCAGGAAGAACTGGCAGAGTACCTGAATCAGGCCGGTTTTAATGTGACACAGGCCACAGTTTCCCGGGACATCCGGGAACTGAAGCTGACAAAGGCACCCTCAGAGAGCGGAAAGCAGCGTTATATGGTGCTGCAGAACCATGGGAATTTCAGCGATAAATACATCCGGATCCTCCAGGACGGTTTTCTCAGCATGGATATGGCACAGAATATTCTGGTGATCAAGACGGTCTCCGGCATGGCTATGGCGGTGGCTGCCGCTCTGGATGCCATTCATTTTAATGAGATCGTGGGCTGTATTGCCGGTGATGACACCATTATGTGCGCGGTGCGCAGCGTAGATGACACGATCCTGGTTATGGATAAGATACGGAAACTGATCCATAAATAGCAGCGCCGCGGAGACATAATAAGGAGGACAAAAGGATGCTTCTGGAACTGCAGGTAAAGAATCTGGCGCTCATTGAGCAGGCCAGGATCGAATTCGGGGAAGGGCTTAATATCCTTACTGGAGAGACGGGGGCGGGAAAGTCCATACTGATCGGTTCGGTGAACATGGCTCTTGGGGGCAAGGTCTCCAGAGACAGTATCCGTCAGGGGGCGGAGAACGCTTACATAGAACTGCTTTTTTCTGTGGATTCAAAAGAGCAGAGAGAGGCACTGGAAGCTCTTGATATCACTGTGCCGGAAGACGGCACGCTGATTCTGTCCCGGCGGATTCTTCCTTCGCGGAGTATTTCCAGGATTAATGATGAGATGGTGACTGCAGTGAAGCTTAAGCAGGCCACCAGCCTTTTAATTGATATTCATGGACAGCATGAGCATCAGTCCCTTCTGCATCTTCATAAGCATCTGGAAATCCTGGATGCCTACTGCCGCACAGAGGCGGAGTCCTGGAAGGAGAAGATTGCCAGTGAGTACCGGCAGTATCAGGCCCTGGAAAGTCGGCTTTCTTCTATGGAGGGAGGTCTGGAGGAGCGTCTGCGGGAAGCGGATTTCTGCCGCTTTGAGATTCAGAGTATTGAGGAGGCAGCTCTGCGGGAGGGAGAAGAGGAGGAACTTGCGGCACGCTACCGGAAGCTTTCCCATGCCAGACGGATTGCAGAAGAACTTTCCGAAGCTTACCAGGCTCTGGATACCGATGCTTTGTCCCGGGCAGTTCGGGCAGTGGATCAGGCTGCCGGATATGATCCGGAGTTAAAGGGAATCCGGGACCAGGCTTACGATGTGGAATCGCTGGTTCATGATCTGGCCCATGGGATTCAGGCCTATATGGCTGACTGTGTTTTCGATCCGGAGGAATTCCGGCAAATCGAAGAGCGGCTGGATACCATCCACAGTATCCAGTCCAGGTACGGCAATTCCGTGGAGGCGGTTTTTCAGGCCCTGGAGGAGAAAAAGAAGCGTCTGGAAGAGCTGGAGAATTTCGATCAGATCCGACTTGGACTGGAGAAAGAAAAAGCAGATCTGGAGAAGCAGCTCAGGAAGGACTGCAGCCGTCTGACCGAGATCCGAAGCCAGGCAGCTGCCAGGCTGGCGGAACGGATGCGGGAAAGCCTTCTGGATCTGAATTTTCTGGATGTTCAGTTCGTTATGGAAGTAAGGCAGCTGGATCATTTTACATCGGAAGGCTGGGATGAGGCGGAATTCCTCATTTCCACCAACCCGGGTGAGCCGGTAAAGCCTCTGCGGGCGGTGGCATCAGGAGGAGAATTGTCCAGAATCATGCTGGCCATTAAGACGGTGCTGGCAGATACCGATCAGATTCCCACCCTGATCTTTGATGAGATTGATACGGGAATCAGCGGCAGGACAGCCCAAAAGGTGTCGGAAAAACTGAAAGAAATTTCCAGAACCCACCAGGTCATCTGCATCACCCATCTGCCGCAGATTGCGTCCATGGCAGACTGCCATTTCGAAATCGAAAAATCGGTCCGTGAGGGAAAGACCGTGACCCAGATTTGCAGACTTGGGCAGGAAGAAAGCATCCGGGAACTGGCCAGGCTTTTGGGCGGCGCCCAGATTACAGATGCCGTTCTTAAGAATGCCCGTGAAATGAAAGAATTGGCAGAGAGGTCAAAATAAGTCGCATCTGGTTTCAGTTTGACAGAGTATAAAAAACAACTTGAAGAATACTACTCGTGTAAGCAGTCTGTGTCTTGCACGGGAATCCCACAAGACGCGTCACTGGCGCGTCTTGTGGGATACTTCGTAATCAGTCCGGCAGAACGCATGGCTTTTGCGTTCTGCCGGATTTTTTACGGAAAGGTCATTTTACGGAAACATTGCTCAATGAAGTCCCGTCACCGGAAGAATCAGGCATATGCTTACAGGCTCATGGAAAGAATAGTTACATCGACAGCGTATTTCAGAGGAGGTAAGGCAATGCAGGATACGGAACAGAAGGAAATCCCGGACTCCGGAGGCGGACTTTGTTGCTCTGAGGGCGGAAGGAGCAGAGGCGGGAAAAAACGGCGAAAAAAAATGTGGAGGGCTGTTTTTGGCGGGACGCTGCTCTTTTTTGGCTTCTCCTGCTATTATCTGGACAATACTCTTCCGGACCACCTGAATATTGTGGAAGGGCGCCGGGAGGAGCTGCGGTTTCCGCTTTTGTTTGCGTCTACGCTGGAAATGAAAGATGAGGAAGTTTCGCTGGGAAATCCCTCGGATATTCCCGCAGACAAGATCCGGATTTCCGGTTCCGACTCCTTTCAGCTGGTGGGCCGTGAGGCCGGAAGCTACCAGATGGATGTAAAGCTGTTCGGGTTAGTAAAGGTAAAAGAAGTCCAGGTGGATGTGGTAAATGAAAATTATGTGATTCCCTGCGGCATTCCGGTAGGCATTTACCTGAAAGCAGAAGGCGTCATGGTCATTGGCACAGGCTCGGTCACCGGACTCGACGGAATGAATGTGGAACCTGCCTACGGCGTTCTGCGTTCCGGTGATTATATTGAAACAATCAATGGCCGGTCACTTGAAAATAAGGAAGAGCTGGTGGAAGCGGTAAACCAGGCCGGAAGCAGCAGAGTGACCCTTGGAATCCGCCGGGGCGATGAGGAAATGACAGTATCCATGACGCCGGTAGAGACCGAGGACGGAAGTTTCAAGCTGGGTGCATGGGTTCGGGACGATACCCAGGGAATCGGTACCATGACCTATATGGATCTGGATGGAAACTTCGGCGCCCTGGGGCACGGAATCAGCGATACGGATACCGGCGATGTGGTGGAAATTGATACCGGCGCTCTCTATGAGACGCAGATCATGGGAATCGAAAAAGGCGAGAGCGGTTCGCCTGGAGTTATGAGCGGTGTGATCTATTACAGCCCCGGTACCCAGTTAGGTGAGATTGAGGCCAATACAGAAACCGGTGTTTTCGGAACTGCCGGGGAGAATCTGCGCTCCCGGATCGCCAGCGAAGCCATTCCTGTGGGCTACCGGCAGGAGGTGGCTGCAGGTCCGGCACTTTTAAGAAGCAGCGTTTCCGGTGAGGTAAAAGACTATCAGATCGAGATAAAAAAGGTGGATTACTCCAGCAGTCACAGGACGAAAAGCATTGTTTTTGAAGTTACCGATCCAGAACTTCTTAATCTTACCGGAGGAGTTGTACAGGGCATGTCGGGAAGTCCCATCATTCAGAACGGCAAATTAATCGGAGCTGTTACTCACGTATTTGTACAGGATTCTGCCAAGGGGTATGGTATTTTTATTGAAAACATGCTGGATCATTAGCGGCCGGAAATCAGAAAGGGAATCGGTGACGATTTTTGACAGATTATGCGGCAGCATGACGGCAGAAAGCAGAAAAAACGGGAGACGAAAAAGGAAAACGGTGTAAGAGGATCCGGTTTGAAGGGGCATTTTGGCAGGCGGTATGGGCTGTGGAGGCGGCGCCTGCCTGAATGCCATTGTCATACCGGCAAAATATTCTGTCAGCAGAATGGACAGGAGAAAAATAATTTTTTTCTCCGGAAAAAAGTCACAGAAAGCCGGAATTTTTCGTAAATTTAAAAGAAGAAAAGCCCGGGAAAAAGAGGGAAACATGCCGGCGAAACCGGTCGTATTTGGGAGGTGGTTTGTCGAACTCTGCGGTGGAATTTCGTTGCGAAGCGGTTTTTACACCGTCTATAATACAGATTGCAGCAATGGTAACTGTGAAAATAAAGGAGGAGCAGGTGTATGGGAGAATTGAGTATTGCGATTGCAGATGATAACCCGCAGACGCTGGGGAGATTACAGGATATTTTGGAGTCGGAGGAAGGCTTTTTGGTTGTGGGGAAAGCGGATAATGGCGAAGATGCTTATAATATGATTGTCCGGACCAATCCGGATGTGGTGCTGCTGGACGTCATTATGCCGAGAATGGACGGAATTTCGGTGATGGAAAAGGTCCGCAGGAACAATGGGCTGAAAAAAGTGCCGGCATTCATCATGGTAACTGCTGCCGGAAGCGAAAATATGACGGCAGACGCCTTCCGCATGGGCGCAAATTATTACGTGATGAAGCCTTTTTCCAGAGAAGTGATTCTGGATAAAGTCAGGCGGGTAGGAAGGCTCAGAGAGAAAACACCGGTCCCCGGCGAAATCCGTACAGTAAAACCGTACGCCAACAAAGAAGAGTACATGGAGCAGAATCTGGAAAATGATGTTACGCATATTCTGCACGAAATCGGAATTCCGGCACATATTAAGGGATATCAGTACCTGCGCGATGCTATTATTCTTTCTGTGGAGGACCATGAAATGCTGTCTTCCGTGACGAAGATTCTGTATCCGGCCATCGCCAAAAAGCATCAGACCACAGCCAGCCGGGTAGAGCGTGCCATTCGTCATGCCATAGAAGTAGCCTGGAGCCGCGGACGGATGGAAACCATCAATGAACTTTTCGGATATACCGTAAGCAACGGTAAAGGAAAGCCTACAAATTCCGAATTTATCGCACTGATTGCAGACAAAATCCGGCTGGATTATAAACGAATGTGACAAAAATAGCGGTGAAAAATCGTCAAAATGCAATAGGAAATTCTTGAGATAAGACTTCCTAAATTTAGAAAAATATTGTATACTATACCTATGGGTTTTTATCGGAAGTATAGATGGTTGCAAGGGAGGTTATTTCATGAAGAAGATATTGTTTGTAGCATCGGAAACGGTTCCCTTTATTAAAACCGGGGGATTGGCAGACGTAGTCGGTTCGCTGCCCAAGTGTTTTGATAAGGAATATTTTGATGTTCGGGTTATGATTCCCAAATATCTTTGCATAAAGGAAGAATGGCGCAACCAGATGCAGTATGTAAACCATTTTTACATGGATTATCTGGGCCAGAGCCGTTATGTAGGCATTCTGCAGTATGTTTATGACGGTATTACCTTTTATTTTATTGATAACGAAAGCTATTTCTGCGGGTCAAAGCCTTATGGCGACTGGTACAATGACCTGGAGAAATTTGCATTCTTCTCCAAAGCGGCTCTGTCAGCGCTGCCGGTGATCGGATTTCAGCCGGATGTGGTGCACTGCCATGACTGGCAGACAGGCCTGATTCCTGTACATTTGAAGGATAAGTTCCACGAAGGTGAATTCTTCCGGAACATGAAGTCTGTGATCACCATTCATAACCTGAAGTTCCAGGGTGTATGGGATGTTAAGACCATCCAGCGTCTCTCCGGTCTTCCGGATTACTATTTCACACCGGATAAACTGGAAGCATACAAGGATGGCAATATGTTAAAGGGCGGCCTTGTGTTTGCAGATGCCATTACCACAGTAAGCAATACTTACGCAGAAGAAATCAAGATGCCTTTCTACGGTGAGGGACTGGACGGCCTGATGCGTGCCAGATCCAACAGCCTGCGCGGTATCGTAAACGGTATTGACTACGATGAGTTTAATCCGGAGACGGATACCATCATCGCCCAGAATTACAATGCCAAGAATTTCCGTAAGGAAAAGATTAAAAATAAAAAAGCCCTTCAGGCAGAACTGGGGCTGCAGCAGGATGAGCGCAAGTTTATGATCGGTATTGTTTCCCGTCTGACGGATCAGAAGGGACTGGATCTGATTCAGTGTGTGATGGATGAGATCTGTACGGATGATGTACAGCTGGTTGTCCTGGGTACGGGAGATGAGCGGTACGAGAATATGTTCCGCCATTATGACTGGAAGTATAATGACCGGGTATCGGCACAGATTTACTATTCCGATGCCATGGCTCATAAGATTTACGCTTCCTGTGATGCTTTCCTGATGCCTTCGCTGTTTGAGCCCTGCGGCTTAAGTCAGCTGATTGCTCTGCGCTACGGCACAGTGCCCATCGTCCGGGAAACCGGCGGCCTGAAGGATACGGTGCAGCCTTATAATGAGTATGAAGGCACCGGCACCGGATTCTCTTTTGCCAACTACAATGCACACGAGATGTTAGGCAGCATCCGTTATGCAAAGTACGTATACTATGATAAGAAGCGCGAATGGAATAAGATCATTGATCGTGGAATGGCTCAGGATTTCTCCTGGAATTCTTCTGCAAAGAAGTATCAGGAGTTATATGACTGGCTGATCGGATATTGATGATTTTGCATCATAACAGTTCAGACGGTTGCACAGTATCAGGGACGGTGGAAATTTGGTTAGATTAAGCCTTGACGAGAGAAAAGCGGCGGCCCGTTGGGCCGCCGATGCCACGTGGATGGAGCAGGAAAAATATCTGGAAGATACAGAATATATGGAATGTGTCCGGGATCTGATGGAACATCCGGTGGTGCAGTCTATGGAAAACTACATTCAGCATGGAAGCACCACCTGTCTGGCACACTGCATACAGGTATCGTATTTAAGCTACCGTATCTGCAGAAAGTTCGGGTGGAATAGCCGGGAGGCGGCTAGGGCAGGGATTCTTCATGACATGTTTCTTTATGACTGGCACACCCACGGCAGGGAGACGGGAGAGCGGTTTCATGGATTTACGCATCCCAGAACCGCTTTGCGCAATGCAGAAAAATATTTTTCTCTGTCGCCGGAGGAGGCCAATATCATCCTTCGGCATATGTGGCCTCTTACGCCTGTTCCGCCGGGGACGGGAGCGGGATTTGCTGTTGTTTATGCGGATAAGCTCTGCAGCCTGACAGAGACAGCTCTGCAGGTGCGCAGCTGGTTTGCGTGGAATTTTCTGCTGCGGAGAGCATAAAGTTCCGGCTGCCGGCATCGAAAGATTAAGGAAAGACAGAAAGTAGGATAACATGAGTATTTGGCAGGAAATTCTGGAGAATCAGGTTTTGGTAAGTTCCGTAATCGGCTGGACGGTGGCGCAGGTGCTGAAAACCATCATAGACTGCGTCCTGAATAAGAACTTTAATGCAGAACGGCTTTTTGGGTCCGGCGGGATGCCCAGTTCCCATTCTTCTACCGTCTGCAGCCTCACCGCAGCATCCTGGATCTGTTACGGTGTAGGGTCCTTTGAATTTGCCATCAGCTTTGTGCTGGCCATGATCGTCATGTATGATGCAATGGGGGTACGCAGAGAGACCGGGAAACAGGCGAAACTTTTAAATTCCATTCTTCTGGAGAATCCCCTGAAGCTGAACGGAGAAGTCCTTCAGGAGAAACTGAAAGAGTACGTAGGTCATACTCCCCTCCAGGTTTTTGCCGGTGCGGTGCTGGGTATCGGTCTGACTTTGGGAATTGATTATCTTTACTATTAGCTGTCTGCAGTGTTTTGATACAGCGGCAGTTAACAGAGAATAGTTTTGTTTTGGGCGGCTGTCTGTGCAGCTGCCTGTTTTTGATTTCACGGGACACTCTGTTTGATTCTGACATCATGTGATGTAAAAATATGGGAAAGTTCTTGAAAAAATTTCCAGAATATGGTATCTTAAATGCAGAGGAAGAAGTTTGCGGAACCAGTTGACTTCCTGATTTATTTATACTATAATCAGAAGACAGAAACGAACATTTGTTCACATGGAGGGAAATATGGAGAGAGAAGAGAAGCTGAAAGCCCTGGATGCGGCGATTACACAGATAGAAAAAGCATACGGAAAGGGTTCGGTGATGAAGCTGGGCGATTCCGGAGCGAACATGAATATCGAGACGGTGCCTACCGGGTCCCTGAGTCTGGATATTGCCCTGGGACTGGGCGGCGTGCCAAAGGGAAGGATCGTGGAGATTTACGGGCCGGAATCCAGCGGTAAGACCACAGTTGCGCTGCATATGGTTGCCGAAGTGCAGAAGAGGGGAGGTATTGCCGGATTTATTGATGCAGAGCATGCCCTTGACCCGGTTTATGCCCGTAATATCGGGGTGAACATTGATGAACTTTACATATCCCAGCCGGATAACGGTGAACAGGCTCTGGAGATTACCGAAACCATGGTGCGTTCCGGAGCAGTCGATATCGTGATTGTGGACTCGGTGGCTGCACTGGTGCCCAAGGCAGAGATCGACGGCGATATGGGAGATTCCCATGTGGGACTCCAGGCCCGTCTTATGTCCCAGGCTCTGCGGAAGCTGACTGCTGTGATCAGCAAGTCCAACTGTATCGTTATTTTTATTAACCAGCTTCGTGAAAAAGTGGGCGTTATGTTCGGAAATCCCGAGACAACTACCGGCGGCCGGGCTCTTAAGTTCTATTCTTCCGTCCGCCTGGATGTGCGCCGGATTGAATCTCTGAAGCAGGGCGGCGAGGTGATTGGAAACCGCGTCCGCGTTAAGGTTGTGAAGAACAAGATTGCACCGCCTTTTAAGGAAGCAGAATTCGACATCATGTTCGGCAAGGGAATTTCCACCGACGGTGATATTCTGGATCTGGCTGCAAAAGAGAACATTGTAGAAAAGAGCGGCGCATGGTACGCTTATAATGGCGTCAAGATCGGCCAGGGCCGCGAGAATGCCAAGACTTATCTTCACGATAATCCTCAGGTGCGTGATGAGATCGAGCATAAAGTGCGCGTTCGCTATGGCCTTATTGACGAAGAACCGGCAACCGGCGCTGCAGAAGTAAAAAGCGCATCCAAAGTTCCCGGAATGACGGATGAGGCATCGAATAAGTGATGCTGGTGACATCCGTAACGGCTATTGATAAGAGGCGCAGCCGGGTTGTCCTGGA
>DVKS01000075.1 GCA_018715905.1 Candidatus Caccovicinus merdipullorum
ACAGAAAAATTGTACGGATCTGACAGAAAAAATCCCGTTCGCATCCGTATAGCTGCATTTTTTATTGAGACAAATCTGAATCATACAGAAAATCCCCCTGAACTGTTACTTCCGCCGCTCATCACGCAAAATCAAACAGAGACAGCTGATTGCTTTCCGGCAGATCTCCCAAAAGACCCAGGTCTGCCATCAGATCGCAGATCGTCTTGCTGACCTTCGTCCGGTTCTGGAAATCTTCCTTGGACAGGAAGGGGCCGTCCTTGGCCGCCTCCACGATGCCTTCTGCCGCCTTTTCCCCCAGACCGTCGATGCTGCTTAAGGAAGGCATCAGTTTCCCGTCAATGATCTGGAAATGGGTAGCCTTGGCCCGGTAAATGTCGATGGGCAGGAATTCAAAGCCTCTGGCGTACATCTCCTGGCAGATGCGCATATCACGCAGCGTATCCTGCTCCTTATTGGAAAGAGAGTCGGAGCGCTTCTTGTAATCTGCCAGATAGACCTCCAGCTTATCCCGTCCAAGACACATAAGCTCATAGCTGAAGCCTTTGGCGCGGATACTGAAAAAGGCCGCATAATAAGCCAGCGGATAAAACACCTTGCAGTAGGCAATACGCCAGGCCATCATAACGTAGGCCGCCGCATGGGCCTTGGGGAACATGTATTTGATCTTCTTACAGGACCAGATGTACCAGTCAGGCACATTGTGGGCCTTCATAGCCTCTTCCCATTCCGGCTTCAGCCCCTTTCCCTTTCGCACAGACTCCATGATGGTGAAGGACAGGCCTTCCTCCATGCCCTGGCCGATCAGATAAATCATAATATCGTCACGGGTACAGATGGCTGTCTGAATGGTTGCCTTTCCCTCAGAAATCAGAGTCTGGGCATTGCCCAGCCACACGTCCGTTCCGTGGGACAGACCGGCGATACGCACCAGGTCGGAAAAATATTTGGGCTTGGTGTCAATAAGCATCTGCATGGCAAAGTCCGTTCCGAACTCCGGAATTCCCAGCGCTCCCAGCTTGCATCCGCCGATATCTTCCGGCTCGATTCCCAAGGCCGAAGTATTCTGGAAAAGACTCATAACTTCCTTGCTGTCCAGGGGAATCTCCTTTACCGGATCGATTCCCGTCAAATCCTGAAGCATACGGATCATGGTGGGATCATCGTGTCCAAGAATATCCAGCTTTAACAGGTTGTGGTCGATGGAGTGGTAATCAAAGTGCGTGGTTACCGTGGAGGTGGTCACGTCATTTGCCGGGTGCTGCACCGGGGTAAAGGAATAAATCTCCTCTCCCAGAGGAAGTACGATAATACCGCCCGGGTGCTGGCCGGTAGTCCGCTTTACACCCACACAGCCCTGAACCAGCCGGTTGATCTCGCAGTTTCGCTTCTGCTGGCCCCGCTCCTCATAGTATTTCTTGATGTATCCGTAGGCGGTCTTATCTGCCAGGGTACCTACCGTTCCCGCACGGAAGGTCTGTCCTTTACCGAAGATAACTTCCGTATAGTCATGGGCCTTACTCTGGTACTCACCGGAGAAGTTTAAGTCGATATCCGGCTCCTTGTCTCCTTTAAATCCCAGGAAGGTTTCGAAGGGGATATCAAAGCCCTCTTTCTTTAAGGGATGGCCGCACACCGGGCAGTCTTTATCCGGCATATCGCACCCTGCCATTCCCGAAAATTTCTTTACCTCATCGGAATCAAAATCATAGTAATGGCAGTGGGGGCAGATGTAATGGGGGCTTAAGGGGTTTACCTCTGTGATTCCCGCCATGGTGGCAACGAAGGAAGAACCTACGGAGCCCCGGGAACCTACCAGGTAACCGTCCTCATTGGACTTCCACACCAGTTTCTGGGCAATAATGTACATTACGGCGAATCCGTTGCTGATAATGGAATTTAACTCCCGCTCCAGACGGTCGGTAACGATCTTTGGAAGATTCTCCCCGTAAATGGCATGGGCCCTGTCATAACAGATCTTCCGGAGAGTGGCATCGGAATTTTCAATAACCGGCGGACACTTGTCCGGACGCACCGGCGAAATCTTTTCGCACATATCTGCAATCTTCCGGGTATTGGTGATGACTACTTCCTCTGCCTTATTGGGCTCCAGATAGTCAAATTCCTCCAGCATCTCCTCCGTAGTCCGAAGGTACAAAGGCGCCTGCTGGTCGCAGTCCTTAAATCCCTGCCCGGCCTCGATGATCCGCCGGTAAATCTCATCCTGGGGATCCAGAAAATGCACGTCGCAGGTGGCGCAGACCAGTTTCCCGAACTGCTCCCCCAGACGGATGATCTTTTTATTTATGTCGATCAGATCCTGCCGGCTTTTCACGGTGCTTTTCTCGTCCCGGAGCATAAACTCATTATTTCCCAGAGGCTGAATCTCCAGATAATCATAAAACCGCACCAGACGGGCAATCTCACTGTCCGGCGCTCCTCTTAAAAGAGCCTGGTAAAGCTCTCCTGCCTCACAGGCGGAGCCGATTATCAGACCTTCCCGGTATTTCTGCAGAAGGCTTTTGGGAATCCTGGGCCTTCTGGCAAAATAATCCAGATGGGAGGCTGACACCAGACGGTAAAGGTTGATCCGCCCCACATCGTTTTTGGCAAGGATAATCACATGGTAGGCAGGAAGCTTCTTTATGGTTTCCGGAGTCATATCGCTTAACGCATTTAACTGATCCAGCGTCTCCACATCCCGCTCCCGCAGCATTTTTACAAATTCCACAAAAATCTCAGCGGTAGCCCCTGCGTCATCCACAGCCCGGTGGTGGTTTTCCAGGGATACGCCTACGGCCTTGGCCACCGTATCCAGCTTAAACCGGTTCAGATTCGGCAGGAGGAGCCTTGCCAGCGCCACTGTATCCAGAACCGTAGGCGAAAATTCCAGTCCCAGACTGTGGGCATTGTAGGTAATAAAACCGATATCAAAGGCCGCATTGTGGGCCACCATGGCACAGCCGCGGCAAAATTCCAGAAACTGCGGAAGGACAATATCGATCCTGGGAGCATCCAGTACCATGCTGTCATTGATTCCCGTCAGCTGCTCGATATCAAAGGGAATGGGCACATCGGGATTAATGAAGGTGCTGAATTTATCCGTAATCTTTCCGTCCTCTACCTTCACCGCGCCGATCTCGATGATCCGGTTTTTCTCCGGCGAAAAGCCGGTGGTCTCAATATCAAATACCACATAAGAATCGGAAAAGCTCTGGCCTTTGGGATTCTCCACCAGCTGCTTTAAATCATCTACCAGATACCCCTCCACCCCATAAATGATCTTAAAGGTGTCTCCCTTATCCAGGGCATGATTGGCATCCGTAAACGCCTGGACGCATCCGTGATCGGTGATGGCGATGGCCGGCATCCCCCACTGCTTTGCCCGCTTGATAATATCCTTTACCTCAGAGACGCCGTCCATATCGCTCATCTTAGTGTGGCAGTGGAGCTCCACCCGCTTTTCCAGGCTGGTATCCATTCTCTTGCTGGTAAAATCCTCACACTTTTTTATGCCCACCACAGATCCCAGGGTCAGCTCATGGTCAAAGCGGTCGATGGTGGTAACGCCGCGGATCTTGATGAAGCTTCCCTTCACCACCGCCTTGTCCACATCCTCCATCATCTCCTGACGGGCAAACAGTTTTACGGTAATGGTATCGGTAAAGTCAGACACATCAAAGATAATAATGCTCCGCTCGCCGCCCCGCAGTTCCCGCTTCTCCACTGTCAGAATCTTTCCGCGTATGGTCACCTCTCCCATCTCTCCTTCAATGGAATCGATGGAAATGAAGCCGTCATCGAAATCCTTTCCGAAAAGCACATCGGGATTATCCGACTTCCGGGAGTAGGTATATTTTTTCTCGCCCTTCCCGAATCCATTTTTCATGCCGCCCTTCCGGAAAGCTCCGAAGTCGCCTTTCTGGCCGGAACGGTCGGGAATACCCTGTCCTCCGGACTTTCCGGCGCGGTTTCCTCCGGCCCCGCCGGAACCTGCGCCTTTGGCCGGTGCTGCGCCGGCTTCTGCGCCGGAATTCCCTCCGCCAAATCCGGCTGCGGCTCCGGAAGATACAGAAACTGCCCCGCCAGCCCCGGCTCCCTGGGCTGCTGCTCCCTGGCCCGATGCCTGGACGAAGCCGCCGTCGGTGCCGTTTCTGGCCATAAGGGCTGCCGCGTAAGCCGCAGCAGCCTCCTCCTCAGCCTTCCTTGCCTGAATGCGCAGCTTGCTTTCCACAGCCGGCACATAGGCAAATTCCACTTCCGCCGGCAGGCCGCACCGCTCCTGGAAGATCTTTTCCAGTATCCGTTTCAGCTCTCCCGCCTTCTCCTTGGACACCATGGTATCCTCGATGCTCATCCGCATCCGCTCCGGCTCCGGAAAATCAATCTGCGCCTTCCGGAACATGGTATATTCAATGATGCTGTAATGCTTCAGCTCCAGAAGAATGCTGTCCTTATATACCTCCAAAAGCTTTTCCGGCGTATACTGGCCGGACAGACGGTACTTCTCCTGGATCCGGATAGTCATCTGCTTATCCGGAAAAAGCTGTTCCTTAATGCCTTTCTCCAGGTCGTATATCATCTGCTTATGGATCAGCCTTGGACTTTCGATATAAATGCGAATAGAGCTTCTATCCCTGGCGGCGGTCACACGCGAGACCTCCACCAGTTTTAAAAGCTCTCCGAATTCTTCTGCGATATGCAGTCCAGGAAACACTTCGAAAAATCCTTTGCTCATACTGCTCTCTGTCTTTCCTCCCTGATCTTTACAAGCTCCTGCCTTAATACCGAAAGAAGTTCTTCTTCCGGAACCTTCCGGATGATCTCTCCCTTTCGGATCAAAAGACCCTCGCCCACGCCGCCGGCTATGCCCACATCCGCTTCTCTGGCTTCGCCGGGACCGTTTACCACGCAGCCCATAACCGCCACCTTAACTCCGTCCAGAGAATCAAATTCCGCCGCCATGGTCTCCACCTGGTTTGCAAGACGGATCAGATCAATCCTGGTTCTTCCGCAGGTAGGACAGGACACCACTTCGATGCCGCCCTTCCGAAGTCCCAGGGTCTTAAGGATCAGCTTGGCGCTCTTGATCTCTTCCACCGGATCGCCGGTCAGAGATACCCGGATCGTATCGCCGATTCCCTGGTACAGGATAATACCCAGCCCTGCCGCCGACTTGATGTTTCCGGAATACAGGGTTCCCGCCTCGGTAATGCCCACATGAAGGGGATATCTGGTCTGTCCGGCAATCAGCTCATGGGCGCGGATGCACATCAGCACGTCGGAGGATTTGATGCTGATGACCAGATTGTCATATCCCATATCCTCGATCATCTTCACCTTATCCAGAGCGCTCTCCACGATCCCCTCAGCCGTCACACCGCCGTACTTTTCAATCAGATTCTTTTCCAGGGAGCCGCTGTTTACACCTACCCGGATGGGGACATTATGGGCCCTTGCCGTATCCACCACAGCCCGCACACGGTCTTCGCTTCCGATATTTCCGGGATTGATCCGGATCTTGTCAGCGCCGTTTTCAATGGCTGCTATAGCCATCCGGTAATCAAAATGAATGTCTGCCACCAGGGGAATGGAAATCTCTTTTTTGATCTCCTTTACAGCCCTGGCCGCCTCCATAGTAGGAACGGTCACCCGGATGATCTCGCATCCGGCCGCCTCCAGCCGATGGATCTGTTCCACCGTTTCCTTCACATTTTCCGTCTTTGTATTGCACATGGACTGAATGGCAATGGGATTTCCTCCGCCGATCATGCGGTTCCCGATGCGCACCGTCCGGGTCTGCTCTCTTGCCGTCATAGCTCTGCCCCGCCTTCCTCTCTGGAAATGTATTTTTCATCCGGACCTCTTAAAGTCAAATCCGATCCGGAAGTCAGATGCTCCGCATCCTAAAAGATCAGGTTCCGGATATCGTTAAACATAATCACAATCATCAGCGCCAGAAGTACCATCATGCCTGCAAAATGAACCATGCCTTCCTTTTCCTGGTCAATGGCCTTTCCGCGGACTGCCTCCACCAGAAGAAATGCCAGCCGGCCGCCGTCCAGGGCCGGAAGAGGAATCAGGTTCACCGCCCCAAGGGATGCGCTTAAAAACATCCCCCAGTTAATCAGATTTAAAAGCACAATAAACCAGCCTTCCGGACGAATCTCTTCTACCATCTGTCCGATTCCTGCCACAATCCGCACCGGTCCGCCCACATCATCGGCCCCTACGTAACCGCGGAACAGGAGGCGGAAACTTTCAATGGCAGCCTGCCCCTGCAGCGCCACCTGATGCCATCCCAGCCGAAGGAGTTTTCCCAGACCTTCTACCGGATGATAATTGGAATAATGCTCGATTCCCATCATATAGTTCTGGGTTTCTTCATTATAAATGGTCCGGAGCGTAGTCGTTCCCGTCTCGTAGGAAAGGTCCTTCTGATACCATGCGGAAGGATCCTCTGCCTGGCCTTCCGGGAGACGCCCGTATACGATTTCCAGTTCCTCCTCTGGATGAAGCTGAAGGTACATACTTAAATCCTGATATTCCAGCATCCGCCTGCCGTTTACAGAAAGGATCAGATCACCGGCCTTCAGTCCGGCCGCCTCTGCCGGATATCCTTCCACTATATTTGTGATCACCGGCAGATCATATCCCCGGTAAGCCACGATGATTATGCCAAAGAAAAATGCCAGAATAAAATTAAAAATCGGGCCTGCCGCAATAATGGAAATCCGCGCCCAAACAGATTTGCTTAAAAATCCGTTGGGATTCCCGCTCTCCGTATCCTCATCTGCCATGGCGCAGGAACCTCCCAGGGGCAGGATTTTTAGAGAGTACCGTGTTCCCCGCCACACCCGGGACACAAGCCGCGGTCCCATACCGATGGAGAATTCCGTAACTTCCACCCCATTGGCCTTTGCCAGAAGGAAATGTCCCAGCTCATGAAACATAATGACAAATCCAAATAACAGTATTGCCGCCAGAATATTCAGCAACTTACCACCTGCTTTCTATGAATTCATAGGTTTCCTTTTCTGCTTCCAAAATCTCCTCCACCGTGGGATCTGCAATCCGTTGGTGGTTCCTCATGGATTCCTCAATCATGTCGATTATGGTCAGGTAGGAAATCTCTCCCTTCAGGAATTTCCCCACCGCTTTCTCATTTGCTGCATTAAATACCACCGGAAGCGTTCCCCCTGCCCGGCCGGCCTCATAGGCCAGTTTCAGCCCCCGGAATGTCTCCATATCCGGCTTTTCAAACCGGATCTCTGAAAGGGTTTCAAAATCCAGGCGGTCTCCCGGCAGATACCTTCTCTCCGGGTAATACAGGGCATACTGAATGGGCAGTTTCATATCCGGCGTACCTAACTGTGCCATTACCGCCCCGTCTTCAAATTCCACCATGGAATGAATGATGCTCTGGGGCTGCACCACCACCTGGATCTGATCCATATCCACATCAAAAAGCCACCTGGCTTCCATGACCTCCAGGCCTTTATTCACCATAGTAGAAGAATCGATGGTAATCTTATGCCCCATGCTCCAGTTTGGATGTTTTAAGGCGTCAGCCGGCGTCACCGTTTTAAGCTGTTCATGGGTCCATCCCCGAAAAGGTCCGCCGGAGGCGGTCAGAAGGATCTTATGGATCCGGTTTCCATGCTCTCTCTCCCCATTCAGGCACTGAAAGATGGCGCTGTGCTCAGAATCTACAGGAAGAATCCGCACTCCCTTTTCCCGGGCCAGCTTCATAATGATATGTCCTGCAGTAACCAGCGTCTCTTTATTCGCCAGAGCGATATCCTTTCCCGCCTCCATGGCTGCTATGGTAGGACGAATGCCGATCATGCCCACCACGGCCGTTACTACGATCTCAGCCTCCGGTTCCGCAGCTGCATCCATCAGTCCCTCCATGCCGGAAACGACTTTCACCGGGAGGTCTGCTACCGCTGTTTTTAATTCTGCTGCCTTTTCTTCATCCCAGACACAGGCAATAGAAGGCCTAAACTCACGAATCTGCGCCTCCAGCATGGTGATATTGTGTCCGGCTGCCAGGGCCGTCACCTGAATATCCCCATTACTGCGCACCACTTCCAGGGTCTGGGTGCCGATGGAACCGGTGGATCCTAATATCGAAATCTTTTTCATATGCATGTTCTCCCTTTGAATGCACCGCAGCCTTTCTTTCTGGTGATTTTCCCTCATGGGACAGTTCAGCGAAGAAAGGTCAGTGCAAAGTAAATGGCCGGCGCTGTAAAAAGCATACTGTCAAAACGATCCAGAATGCCGCCGTGACCGGGAATCAATTTTCCATAATCCTTAACTCCGTGATTTCTCTTGATAGCAGAAGCTGCCAGATCCCCGATCTGGGATATCACAGCTGAGATACCGCAGGCTATGGGACAGGCAACCATGGGATTCTCCACTTCTGCCATATATCCGCCGAAAATCGCCGAATAAATAATCCCCAGCAAAACCGCTCCCGCGACGCCGCCCACGGCTCCTTCTATGGATTTTTTCGGGCTCAGCACCGGCGCCATCTTATGTCGTCCAAACAGCATTCCCACGCAGTACGCGCAGGTATCGCAGCCCCAGGAGCTTAAAAAGATCAGCCATACCAGATATTTTCCATCTGTCATCATTCTGGTCTGATAAAGATAGGAAAACATGATGGCCACATAAAAAATACCAAAAAAGGCTACCGTAACCTGCTCGGTTCCGTACTTTGGGAACGTTATCACGTAAATAGCCATGAACAGCATCAGCGCCGATATCACCAGCAAATTAAAGTACTGCCCCTGCCCATACCACAAAAGTACATAATAAGCCAGGCCGGCTCCATATCCCACAGCACCCAGGAGCTTATCCTGCATTTTCGTCACCCGGTAAAGTTCAAACAGGCCAATACAGGATATAACAGCAGAAGTTACAAGCAGCAGCGCTCCTCCCTGCCCCACAACAACCAGAGCCAGGATTACCAATACGATTCCGCTTATGAGTCTGGTAGTAAACATACCATGCCCCCCTTTTCTACTGCTTTATGCCTTTACGCCGCCAAATCTGCGTTCTCTCTTATTATACTGCACAATCGCCTTTTCTAATTCCTCCTGATTAAAATCCGGCCACAGACAGTCTGTAATATAAAATTCCGTGTAAGCCACCTGCCACAAAAGGTAATTGGACAAACGCAGTTCTCCGCTGGTTCGAATTAAAAGATCCGGATCCGGCATTCCCGCCGTGTCCAGATAAGAAGCAAACACTTCCTGCGAGATGGACTCTCCGTCAATCTTTCCATCGCGGCAGTCTCTGGCAAGCCGTGCCGCCGCACGGGTAATCTCATCCCGGCCGCCGTAATTTACGGCAATGACAAAGGTCAGGCCCGTATTATCCTGGGTCTCACGCACCAGCCGGTCAATCCCGTCAATAATATCCTGATCAAAACGGCTCTTGTCTCCGATCATCTTTACCCGCACATTATTCTGCTTAGCAATCTTTAACAGACGAACCATGTAATAGCGGAACAGCTGCATCAGCGCTCCCACTTCTTCCACCGAGCGGGACCAGTTCTCTGTGGAAAATCCGTAAACCGTCAGATATTCGATGCCAATCCTGGCCGCGATCTCCACCGTCTTTTCCACCGTCTTGCAGCCCTCCCGGTGCCCCATGGTTCTGGGAAGCCCTCTTTTCTTTGCCCAGCGGCCGTTTCCGTCCAGGATAATGGCCACATGACGCGGAATTACCATATTTGATAAATCACCCATCTCATTTCCTCCCGAAGACTTGCATAATTTAGGGCAGGATATCACACCTGCCCCTCCCGTTTTCTGCATAGTCTGATGATATTCTGGTCAAACAAGCTCTGACCATGACGTCTTCTGAATTAAACGGTCATGATCTCTTTGGTCTTTGCTTCAATGGCCTTGTCGATCTTTTCAATCATCTTATCCGTCAGCTTCTGGATCTTCTCTGTTACATCATTTAAATCGTCTTCCGAAATCTCCGCAGCCTTCTCTTTTTTCTTAAAGGTGTCATTGGCATCACGACGGATATTGCGGACTGCTACTTTGGCATTTTCGCCTTTCTTCTTTACATCCTTGGAAAGCTCTTTACGGCGCTCTTCCGTCAGTTCCGGGAAAATCAGCCGGATCACGGAACCGTCATTGGTGGGATTAATGCCCAGATCGGAAGTTAAAATCGCCTTCTCAATGCCCTTTAACAGGCTCTTTTCCCAAGGCTGGATCACAATCATGCGCGGCTCAGGAACAGAAATATTTCCTACCTGCTGAAGGGGCGTGGGAGATCCGTAATAGTCCACCCGAAGCTTGTCCAGCACGTGAGGATTCGCACGTCCGGCACGGATCGTGCCGAATTCTTCCAGTAAGTTATCCAGCGTCTTGTTCATCTTATCCTCGTAAATCTTAATATCCTGCATCATATCCTCCTGTTATGCGGTCACTATGGTACCGTTTATTTTTCCCTGCATGGCATCTGCGATGGCATCCTTCTCATTCAGGCTGAACACCGCCATGGGCATCTTATGCTCCATGCACATGATGGATGCAGTCAGATCCACCACTGCCAGCTGCTTTTCGATTACTTCTTCAATGGAAATGGTATCGTATTTCTTCGCGTCCGGATTGAGCTTCGGATCGCTGTCATATACTCCGTCAATGGCCTTTGCCAGAAGGATGCAGTCTGCCTCCATCTCAATGGCCCGCAGCGCAATCCCCGTATCTGTGGAAAAATACGGATGTCCCGTGCCGCCTGCAAAGAATACCACTGTGCCGTCAGCAAAGCACGCATTCGCCGCATCTTTGGAAAAAAGACGGGTCATGGAACCGCAGGCAAAAGGAGTGAAAATCTCCGTCTTCATTCCCGCGTTCCGGAAAATCTCTGACACATATATACAGTTCATTACCGTAGCCAGCATACCGATCTGATCCGCCTTTGTCCGGTCAATGGCCTCGCTGGTTCTTCCTCTCCAGAAGTTTCCGCCGCCGATAACAATGCCTACCTGTACACCGGCATCCACGGAAATCTTTACCTGTCTGGCCACCTCCTTTACCGTATCTTCATCGTATCCGGTCTTCTTCGGTCCGGCCAGCGCTTCTCCGCTTAATTTTAACAGAACTCGCTTCAATTCCATAATGTCTGTCTCCCTACTGTTTCTCTTTCTTTCACATCTTTCGTCATTATAGCATAAAAATCTGGCGGAAAAAAGTACTTATTTTGAAAAAGCGGCACGGAAAACTTATAAGTAGTAAGCATCGGAGAAAATCCAGGTTCCGTCTGCGCAGTGACGTACCCCGTAAAGCTTTGGATTCTGCCGCCATTCCTCCCGATAAAAAACTATGGGAAGCGCCGCTCCATCCTCCAAAATCAGCTGTTCTGCCTGATGAAGGGCCTCGTAATAAGCACTTCTGGAATCTGCTCCCGCCGCATCATCAAGGAGCTGATCCACCTGCGCATTGGAATAATTTCCGTCATTATCTCTGGCCCCTGTTGTAAACTGGGAAAGGAATTCCCCGGGATCATTCTGGTCAGAAATCCAGGTTCCCCTGGCCGCCGTAAAGTCACCGGCATCCCGGTAGGGGATAAAATACGCCCAGGTGACCTCCCGGATCTTAACAGAAACCCCCAGTTCTCCCCAGGCAGACTGCAGATACTCCGCAAGATCCATATTATAGCCGCTGTCATTTACCAGATACGTAATCTCCGGAATTCCCTGCCCGCCGGGATATCCGGCTGCTCCTAAAAGGGCCTGAGCCTGGGTCAGCGGATCAGCGGAACCCACGCCGGCTGTTTCACCGGATGCTTCTCCTGCTGTTTCCGCCACAGTTTCCTCTGCTGCTGTTTCCTCCGGTACTGTTTCTGCAGCTTCCTCCAGCATCTCGCCTTCCGCTGCAGCATCTGCCGCCGGGGACTCCCCTTCCGCCAAAACGGCATCCACGTTGGATTCCGCAGTCTGTTCCTGGGAAGCTTCCTCCTTTGGGGCAAAATATTCTGCCATGGAAATCTCTGTGAAAGAACTTCCCTCTTCATCATCCGAATACCCCGGACCGATCAGCGTCCAGGCCGGATCTGCCGTCCCTTCCATAATAACATCTGCAATATAATTCCGGTCCAGAACCAGAGACAGCGCTCTCCGCACATTCACATCCTGAAATGGTTCAATTTCTGTATTCAGGATCACATAACCGCTGGCAGCCAGAGGTGCAGAAAACTGGTCTGTACCGCTGTTTTCTTCTGCCGCTGCCTCTGCGGTGCTCTCTGCTGCAGCAGCTTCTTCCGGAGCATCACTTGTCTGTGTTTCTCCGGCATCCTCCGCAGCCACGGTTTCTTCGATGCCATCCGTCTCTGCAGCCGCCGCAGTACTGCCTGCCTCCGCTGTCCCGGTGCTATCTGCCGTTTCGGCGCTGGATGTTGTTTCGCTGCCGGATGTTGCTTCAATGTCACCATCTGCCAGCGGCGCCGCCTCATCCCCGCTGGCCAGCCGCATCACATCCTTTTCCCGGTCCACACCGCCAAGCATCAAATCCAGCTGGCCGGCCTCATACCGGGCAAGATTCTCTTCTTCCGAACCATCCAGCAGAAATGTTATGGAATTTAAAGATACCTGGCCGGCATTCCAGTAATTCTCATTTTTAACAAAAGTAACATGATCATCTGCCACATATTCCAAAAGCACCATAGGGCCATTGCTTATAGAAGTTTCCGATGACAGGTACCACCTGCCGGATCCGCTTTCCACAGCCGCTTCCTTCACCGGACTCATGGCCGGAATGGTACACTTCTCCGGAAAGGAAAAATCCGGTTCCGATAATGTTACTACCAGCGTCCGTGCATCCGGCGCTGACAAAGACAGAGTCTCTGCTTTTCCCTCCTGCATCTCATAAAATCCATCAACGCCGCCTAACAAATCTTCCGCATAAGGCGATGGCCTGGTAGGATCTGCCAGACGATTCCAGGAATAAACAAAATCACTGGCAGTAAGACTGGAGCCATCCGACCATTTCAGGCCGTCCCGCAGGTGAAAAGTTACTGTAAGGCCATCTTCCGAAACTTCCCAGGATTCCGCCTGGCCCGGATCTGCCTCTCCTTCTTCGTTTCTGACCAGAAGCGTTTCATATTCATGACGGATCATGGTCTTTTCCGAACTATAAATCGCCTGAGCCGGATCCAGGGAAGAGAGATTATTTCCCAGCCAGACAGTAAGTTCCGCCTGGCCAGGCGGCGCCTCCTCCGTCTGGGAATCTTCCTGCGTTCCTTCCGTTTCCTCCTGTACGGCCTGGGTTGTCTCATTATTTACCGGCGCCCGGCCATGACAGCCGGCGCAGAAAACCAGCACAGCTGCAAAGGTGATGCAAAGTTTCTTTTTCAAAACCAACCTCCATATATTCTCTATATTGCTTCTAAGCGCACATAAAATTCTATTTTTGCCTGTGATCCTGACATTTAAAGAATCTCCGCCTACTACTATAGCATAAAATTTTCCTTTTATGAAGCCCGGACGTGGATTATTTCAAAGAGCTGCAGAGAATACAAAGCTTTTTCTTCGTCTTCTCTGCAGCTCTCGAAAATGTTCTTTAATTCAATGCTCTCAGAAAAGCTTGCGTAGGCTGCATAACGTCCGCTTCTGTCTGTCATGCTGTCCGCCGCCGATGCCTCTGCTACAGCCATACTTCTTGTCTGAACAGCCTGATTCACAGTCCAAGCGCCATCACTGTTTACAGTATAGCCATCAGGAGTAACTGTATCCGTCAAAAGCCACCCATCAGAATCGAAATAATAGCATTCTTCCGTTCCATCACCATTTCCGTCAATCCAATGCCAGCCGTCTTTTGCAGCAGAAACAGGTTTAAAATTAGTAAAAACAGTCTATTATATCATTTTATACAAAAATACGCCCTGCAGAGGATATTCTGCAGAGCGCATTTTATTTTCCCTATTCGGTTGTCTGCCGTATCCGGCTATCAGCCCTGGCTGGTGTAGCCAAAGAAGAAGTATCCAAGAGGAGTATAGTACATACCCTGGATGTCATCAGCCAGCATGTAGGGCTGGGTGTAGAAGTAAATCGGAGCCAGTACGCTGTCCTGCTCAATCAGGATATCCTCAGCAGCATGGAATGCAGCCATACGCTCTTCCTGATTGGAGGTTGCCTTTGCCGCATCAATCTGCGCATCGTATTCCGGATTGGAGTACTGTGCATCGTTGTTGCCGCCGTCGGTATACCACATGTCTAAGAAGGAGCAGGGATCGTTATAGTCAGCGATCCAGCCGTTACGTGCGATCTGATAATCGCCCTGCTTTCTGCTCTCCAGGAATACGTTCCAGTCCTGATTGCTCAGAGTTACGGTTACGCCCAGAACTTCCTGCCACATGTTCTGCAGAGCCTCAGCGATTGCCTTGTGCTTGTCATCGGTGTTGTAGGTGTACTCTACAGTGGGGAAGCCTTCGCCGTTGGGATATCCAGCTTCTGCAAGGAGCTCGCGTGCTTTCTCGCAGTTTGCCTCGTAATCCTCGGCAGCTACGCTGTAGTAGTCGCCGCCTACGGTACGGAAATCATCGCCGCTGGGGCCTGCCGCATCGTTTACACCAGAGGGAACATAAGCGGTAGCCGGAACCTCGCCAGCCTGGCTTACATTCTCTACAATGTAGTTACGGTCGATTGCCAGAGAGAATGCCTCACGGATCAGCGGATCAGAGAATACCTCATCCTCGGTGTTGAAGCATACATAGTAGATTCCCAGGTAATCTGCTACGGTGATTTCGCCGGAAGCCAGGTAGTTTGCCATCTCATCGGTGGGGAAGTTCTCAATGAAATCCAGCTCGCCGCTGTTGTAAGCAGTCAGCATAGCGTTGGCATCGTCTAACAGGGTGAAACGGATGGTGTCAGGGCCTAAATTCTCGTAGTCATAGTAATTCTCGTTCTTCTCAGCCAGAATATAGGCATTGTGAGACCACTCAGCCATCTTGTAGGGGCCGTTGCCAATGTATGTAGCCGGATCATAGGTCCACTGCTCATTTCCCTCTACCATATCCTGACGAACCGGGAAGGTAGCCGGGAATGCCATGATCTCCTCGAAATAAGGGCAGTCATAGGACAGAACCACTTCCAGGGTCTTGTCGTCAATCGCCTTAATTCCCAGGGTATCCGGGTCAGCTGCACCAGAAGCAACGTCTGCATATCCCTGTACCATGTCGATCATGTAGCAGTAATCAGCAGCGGTCTCCGGATTTGCCAGACGCTTCCAGGTATACTCGAAGTCGGCTGCAGTTACCGGCTGGCCATCGGACCACTTAATGCCGTCGCGAAGGGTAAAGGTATAAGTAACGGTACCGTCATCGTTAACAACCTTCTCCCAGGACTCAGCCTGTCCAGGAGCAGTCACTGCGTTTCCTTCGCCGTCATCAACCCACTTTACCAGACCTTCAAACATGTGGTTGATCATGATTGCGCCGTCAACTGCAGAGTTTAAGGCCGGGTCAATGGTCTGGGGCTCAGAAGCCAGGCATACAGCCAGGTTAAAGCCATCGGAAGACTCTGCTTCTGCCTCAGCAGCAGTGGTCTCCTCGGTGCTTTCTGCAGCCTCAGTTGCCGCCGTAGTCTCGGCAGCCTCAGAAGCGGCAGTGGTCTCCGTGCTGCTTCCGCCGCAGGCTGCCAGAGACAGTACCATGGCAGAGGACAGAGCCAGAGACACAAGTTTCTTCGCTTTTCTCATAAAACTTTCCTCCTTCTTTTTTTGCGCATATCCTCGCATTTGTGTGAACCGCCCGCTATACCGGGCTTCCTGCGGAATCGGCCTCACAGTCGGCCGATTCCGCAGGCATGAATTCGGGCAGTCCCTGCCCTATATTTCAAAGCCCCAAAAGAGCTGTGAAATCATTATTTTTCCAGAAGATGGCATGCCGCCCAGTGCCCCGGCTCATACTCTTTAAATTCCGGAACCTCGTCATTGCATCTTTCTGTAGCATATGGGCACCGCGTGTGGAAACGGCATCCACTGGGCGGATTCATCGGGCTGGGGATATCCCCCTCCAGCACGATCCGCTGACGGCTGCGGCTTACTTTCGGATCCGGAACCGGAACTGCAGACAAAAGCGTCTGCGTATAAGGATGAATCGGATGGCGGTTCAGCTCATAGCTTTCGCCCAGCTCCACCAGGGATCCCAGGTACATAACTCCGATCCGATTGGAAATATGGCGCACAACCGATAAGTCATGGGCAATAAACAAATAGGTCAGCCCAAGTTCCTGCTGCATATCCTCCAGCATATTTACTACCTGAGACTGGATGGATACGTCCAGAGCGGAAATCGGCTCATCGCAGACAATGAACTCCGGCTTTACTGCCAGCGCACGGGCAATTCCAACACGCTGCTGCTGTCCTCCGGAAAACTCATGGGGATAACGGTTGGCATGCTCGGTATTTAATCCAACTTTCTTCAGCAGTTCTTTGATCATATCCGCACGGTCACCTTTGCTGGATGCCAGCTTATGGATATCAATCGCCTCACCGATAATCTCGCCTACAGTCATACGAGGATCCAGGGATGCAGAAGGATCCTGGAAAATAATCTGCATTTTCCGCCGATAGGGAAGCATATTTTCCGCCTGGCACTTTCCAAGAGGCTTTCCGTCCGGCCCAAGAGGATTATCATAAATCGGCTTTCCATCGTAAATAATCGTTCCTCCCGTAGGCTCATAAAGCCGCAGGATGGTTCTTCCAAGGGTCGTCTTTCCGCAGCCGGACTCGCCTACCAGGCCCAGGGTCTCTCCCTTCTTAATAAACAGGGATACATCCTGAACAGCCTGTACGCCAGGCCCCTTAACCCCTTTTACCGGAAAATATTTCCGCAGTTTCTTTACTTCAAGGAGTACTTTCTCTTCATTTGCCATACTACGCTTCCTCCTTATTGATCCGCTCCTGCACCCGCAGCCAGCAGGCGGAACGGTGATTCTCTCCTACTTCTACATAAGGAGGCATTTTCTTCAAACAGATCTTCATACACTTCTCACACCGGGGCGCAAAAGGACAACCCTCCGGCGGATTCAGCATATCAACCGGTGTTCCTTCAATAGGAATCAGACGCTCGTAACTCTCCGCATCCACACGAGGCATGGAACGAAGCAGGCCCTCCGTATAAGGATGCGCCGGCGCGTAGAAAATATCATCTACCGGTCCCTGCTCTACCATCTTTCCGGCATACATAACAGATACCTTA
>DVKS01000076.1 GCA_018715905.1 Candidatus Caccovicinus merdipullorum
GAATATTTCTGTTCAAACTCCCGGCGGACAGACTGGATCATCCACAGTCCCATAATATTTTTCAGATAACGGAAGCGGAAACCGTATCCGCCCTCATTGGTAAAATTTTCCGCCATGCTTGCCGGACTGCAGTCGGCTTCCTTCCGCTCCGTTCCCATCAGGGACCAGGTGCCGGAGCTAATGTAAAGCACATCTTCTTCATTGGAGGGAACGGCCAGCACAGCCGAACCGGTATCGTGTGTGGCCGGAAGCACCACCTGACAGGAAAAACCAACCAGGCTTTGGATCTCCGGTGAAAGTTCTCCCACCACAGTTCCCGGCATGGAAAGGGGACCGAAAAGCTTTTCCGGATACCCCAGCCTCCAGATCAGCGGATAATCCCACTGTCCGCTTCCGGCGCTGACTAACTGGGTGGTGGTGGCATTGGTGTATTCCTGCTTTTTCACCCCGGTAAGGCGAAAATGGAAATAGTCCGGAATCATCAGGAAGGATTCCGCCTGTTCCAGAATCTCCGGCTCCTTCTCCTTTACTGCCATAAGCTGGTAAATCGTATTGAAAATCTGTTTCTGGATGCCGGTCCGGGCATACAGTTCTTCTTCCGGGATGATCCGGTACACAGCCCCATCCATTCCTGCGGTTCTCCGGTCCCGGTATCCTGCAGTTTTTCCCAGAATCCGGTCTTCTTTATCCAGAAGGACAAAATCCACAGCCCAGGTGTCGATTCCCATACTCACCGGAATCTTTCCCGCCTCCCGGCACCGCTTCATCCCTTCCAGGATCTGACTGAAAAGTCCTTCCACGTCCCAGCACAGCACGCCGTCTCTCAGTTCCATACCGTTCTCGAACCGGTATATTTCTTCCATGCAGAGTTTTCCATTCTCCATCCAGCCCAGCACATGCCGGCCGCTGGATGCGCCGATATCCACAGCCAGATAATACGGTTTCATCCTATCTTCCTTTCCCGCCGCATTTGCAGCGCGTTCTTTTCTTATCTGCCTTTATTGTAGCGGAAAAAGCGCAAAAAAATAAGGACGCAAAAATATTAAATTTGCGTCCTTATTTGCAATAATGGCCTCTGTATGGATCCCTCATCCGCCCTTCTGGTTTGCTCTGCGGTATTCTTTTGGAGACAGGCCGTAGTAGCTGCGGAAGATCCGGTGAAAATAGCTGGTATTGTCATAGCCTACGGCAACGCTGATATCCGCCACTGATGCTCTGGTATTTAAGAGAAGGTAAGCCGCCTGATTTAACCGCTTGATCTGCAGAAGATCCTTGTAATTCCGTCCGGTCAGCTTCTTGATCATCCGGGACAGCCAGTATACGTCAAACCCCAGCATATCCGCCAGCGTATTCAGCTGTCCGTCCCGGTAATTGCCGTCTATGTAGCGCAGCACCTGAAGCACCAGATTCTGTTCAAAAGACTGTCCGGCAGTTTCCAGCCGTTCCGTGCAGTAAGTAAGCTGCATGAACAAAAGCCCCATAGTAGTCTGATTGATGGTCTGCTTCTCCGGCTGGTCATTCAAAATCGTCCAGATCATATTTTCCACCAGATTCTGCACAGGAAGCACATCCGCCACATGGAAATGCAGGTAATTATCGTATCTTCCGCTTTCACACAGACAGCCTACCAGAAAATCCCGAAGAAGATTTTCTCCTTCGCCCAGCATCTTAAAAGCCACATCGAAAAATTCCGGAAGAATGATAAAATTCACCGCTACATCATTTTCTCCTGCCGGAAGAATTTCCTGCTGTGCATTCTGATTCAGAAATAAGAGTTCTCCTTCCTTCAGTACAATGGATCTTCCGTCAATCAGATGGCTGGTTTCACCTCTGCACATGTAAATCACTTCGATATAATTATGCCGGTGCCTGGGGAAGCGGACGAAGCGGGTGTGGGGCCGGATCTGAATCAGTTTCCCCGCATCCAGCATTTTCCGGCTGTCTACGATCAGTCCTTCTCCTTCTGTATACCGGGACTTATCGATCCCTCTTCCCGCCAGTATCTCCTGTTCTTCCTCCGTAATCACGCTTAATTGTCTGATTAATTCCTGATTCATGCCCTTTCCCCCCGGATTCCGCCCGGGATTTCCGCCCGTACCATGACCCGTAAGCAAACGTTCTTTTATCTGTATTTTTATTATTATCGTATCAGAGGGAAAAATGTGACATGATTTTTCAATTTTTTTATTTTACCGGGATTTTCCTGTCTTCCATCGAACTACCGCCTCCGCAAGCCCCTCTGCCGAAGCTTCCCCGGCCACTTCTGCGGCCTGGATGCCGTGGGCTTTAAGGGCAGCCCCACAGACTTCCCCGATGCAGACTGCCGGCACATCTGCAAGGATTTCCTTTCCTCCGCCTTCCATAAAAGCATGTACACCGGAAGCACTGGCAAAGACTGCCACATCCGGCCTGTCCTGAATATCTGGATTGAAATGTCCTCTCACATCGTAAATAGGCAGATCCCGGAAGGAAACGCCGGCCTTTGCAAAGATCTCTCCCAGTTCCTGGGAGCCCTTAATGGCCCGCGGGATCAGCACCCGGTCCTCCGGTTTCAGGATACCGGCAAGTCCCTGGGCCAGATCCCTGGTATAAAACCGCTTCGGAATATAGTCGCAGTACAGACCATACCGTTTCAGTTCTTTTGCTGTCCCTTCTCCCACAGCTGCAATCTTCATATGGGCCAGGCTTCGCAGATCAAGCATCTTCTCTCCGTCAGGGAGGCCCAAAAGGCCGTCCAGATACAGCCGCACTCCATTGGCACTGGTAAATACCAGCCAGCTGTATTCCTGCAGATGGCAGCAGCTTTCTTCCCGCTCCCTGCTGTTTATGGGAACAACTTCCATGGAGCAGAGTACCGAAGTTCCTGCTCCCAATTCTTCCAGAACCGGTCTCAGGCGGTTTACCAGATGTTCTGTTCCAACGATCCCCACCCGGGTCCCTTCTAAAGGTCCTCTGTTCCCTGCTCCAAGATCAATCCCGGCGGTCTCACCCACCAGAATCACCGCCGGCGGTTTCAGCCCCGCCTTTCTGGTCTCTTCCGCAATTGTTCCAAGGCTGGCCCGAACCATCCGCTGGCCGGGAAGTGTCCCCCGCTCAATTACGGCAGCCGGCATATCCGGGCTCATTCCCTGTTTGAGAAGCCCACGGGCGATCTCCTCCAGATGGCTGAGTCCCATAAGAAATACAAGGCTTCCGCCGCACTGCCCCAGATGGTAAAAGTCTTCCGGCAGCCCGCCGTCCTGTCTGGTATGTCCCGTGATCACATGAAAACTGCGGCTGACCGCTCTGTGGGTTATGGGAATCCCCGCCGATGCCAGGGCAGCTGTGGCCGATGTAACTCCCGGTACCACCCGCCAGGGAATCCCGGCACGGTTTAATGCTGCCGCTTCCTCACCGCCGCGGCCAAATACAAAAGGATCACCGCCCTTTAACCGGACAATCTGCTTTCCTTCCTGCGCCTTCCGGATCAAAAGTTCATTGATCTGTTCCTGAACCATGGAATGGCGCCCTTTCTCTTTCCCTACAAACAGCAGTTCACAGCCTTCCTTTCTGTAATGCAGAAGGCTTGTTTCTACCAGATGGTCATAGACAATGCAGTCGCAGTTTCTGAGAAGTTCTGCTCCTTTTACGGTGATCAGTCCCGGATCCCCGGGCCCGGCCCCCACCAGCCACACAAATCCCTTCCCGGAAAGGATGCCTGCCAGCCGGTCTGCTGCCTTCACAGCCATTTCCTCTGCTTCCTTCCATGTCTTAAAAGCAGCCTGTGTCCGTTCCCGTCTTTCTATTCCATCCCGCTTAACCATGCCTTCCAGAATCAGGCGGCCGCAGAAGCAGTCCGCATCGCCCCAGCCTTCCGTGCCCCTTTCTTCCCGGTTTTCATCTTCCAGTTCCAGTCTGCAGTGTACTCCCACCGGCTCATGGCAGCCTGCCTCCAGGGCTTCCAGAACCCGGCGTTCCGCCAGAAATCGGATCCAGGTCTCCTTATGGCACACGGCCTGCGCCAGTTCATTAACCGGATTCCCGATCCGCCCTTCTATGGCCAGGATTCCCTGTCCGCCGGCCGGAATCATCTCTTCTTCCGAAAAATAATGAAATGAATATCGGTCCGGACGGATCTTCTGGATATCCAGCCGTTTCAGTCCGGCCGCTGCCAGTATAATCCCGTCAAAATCCCCGTTCTCCAGCCGGTCCAGTCTGGTCAGCACATTTCCCCGCAGGTTCTCACAGACCACGCTCCTTCCCGGCCAGAGTCTTTCTCCCAGCCTCTCCATCTGAAGGGAACGGCGGAGGCTGGATGTGCCGATGCGGATGTCTGCAGCACATTCCTCTTCTTTCCTTGTCACCAGAACATCTCTGGGATCCTCTGCCGGAAGCACTGCCACGATCTCCATCCCCTCTGCCAGCCTGGCAGGCAGATCCTTGGCACTGTGTACAGCAAAATCAATCTTATCTTCCTTAAGTGCCTCCTCAAATTCCGTAACGAATACGCCTTTCCCTCCAAAGGAAAGAAGAGGCCGGTCCAGGATCCGGTCGCCTAAGGTCCGCCGGCCGCAGATCTCTGTCTCAATTTCCGGAAATGCCTCCTTCAGGGCCTGCGCCGCCAGTTTGGTCTGTGCCAGCGCCAGCTGGCTCTCCCTTGTACCAAGCCGAATTGTCTTTTTCATTCTTTATCTGTATTTCCTTTCCTGGTGATTTTTTCCCGGGATGCCGGCTCCTATTTGGCAGGTTCCTGCAGTACAGTCTCCTGCAAGGCAGATTCCTGTATCACTTCCTCGGCCATTTCCCGTGTCAGTATCCCCTCTTCATTGATTCCCCGCCAAAGAAGCTGCCGAAAGACCCTCTCCCTCTCCTTTTGGGTTTTCACCTGCTCCATCACATAAGGCCTGAGACGCCCCAGAGCTTCCGTCAAGTCACCGAAAAAGGACGGAATCATCTCCTCTGCCTGCCGCCGCAGATAACCTGCCGCCGCCGGGCTTTGTCCGCCGGTGGAAATTCCCAGCACCACATCCTTCCGGCGCACCAGCGCCGGGAAATAAAAGGTACAGAGTTCTTTGTCATCGGCCGTATTGATGGGAATCTTTCTCTCCCGGCAGAAGGCATAGATCTCCTGATGAAGCTTGTGATCATCAGAAGCGCAGATCACCAGATCCGCCCCTTCCGCATCCTGAGGCACCGCTTTTCTGAGAAGAAGAGTCCCCTCCTCCTCTCCAAATTCTTTCATTTCCCCGCAGGCCCGGGCAGCGATTACCGTCACCTTCACCCCGTAATCCGCCATGGCCCGTGCCTTCCGGTACGCCACCTTTCCTCCGCCTACAATCAGGCATTTCTTTCCAT
>DVKS01000077.1 GCA_018715905.1 Candidatus Caccovicinus merdipullorum
ATTATACTCGTCCCGGCACGAGAGAATCAATGACTTCCTTTACTGTCTCCATCCGTTCTGCCTTCCATGCGTCTGCCCCGCAAAACAGAAGCGCCTCATCAAGCTCTCCTTTGGCCGCATGGATCAAAGCATCCGTGATACAATACGGGATATTGGCCGGATCACATTTGTGCAGACATCCGTGACAGGGGGTATGGGGAATCTTCTCGCCTGACGCCACCCGCTCGATAAACCGGTTCCTGATAGCCCGTCCCGGCATCCCCACCGGGCTTTTTGTGATCACTACATCCTCTTCTTTTATCTGAAGATATGCTTCTTTATACCGGATATCCGCATCACATTCCTTTGTGGTGATAAACCTCGTTGCCACCTGAATGGCATCTGCTCCAAGCGAAAATGCGTGGTCCGCCGCCTGTCTGTCTGAAATACCGCCTCCAAGCGCCGCAGGAATTTTTGTTCCGTAACGCTCCTCATAATCTCTGACAACTGAAAGGATCTTTCTTACCTCTTCGTCATAACGCACCGCACGACTGTTTGAAGCACACTCCGGCACACCGTCACATGGCAGTTCCTGCTGGTAAAACGCAAGCTCCTCCGGCTGAAATCCCAGATGCCCCCCGGCCTTTGGCCCTTCGATCACCAGAAGATCCGGAATCCTGTGGTATTTTCGATCCCAGTATTTTAAAATTACGGCTGCCGACTTGGCCGTAGACACGATAGGTGCAATCTTTACATCCGAATCCTGTACGATCTTCGGGAGATCTGTAGGAAGACCTGCGCCGGAAACGATCAGATCCGCACCTGCATCAACAGCCGCATGCACGTAGTCCTCATAGCCCCGCATGGCGACCATGATATTAAATCCGATCAGGCCTTCCGGAGCGATCCTTCTTGCCTTTTCATATTCAGTTTTTACGGCTCTTAGATTGGCCTTTTTGGGATTTTTATCAAAGTCCGGCTCCCGGAAACCAATTTGGGCGGCAGAGATAATCCCTATGCCGCCCTCCTTTGCCACCGCACCGGAAAGACCGCCAAGGCTGATCCCGATTCCCATTCCTCCCTGGATAATGGGAACCTGTGCCACTTTCTCTCCTATCCGCAATGGTTTTCTATCCATAAATAAATCTCCTACTGTTTACATCTGACGGAACCTCTGGTATCTGCGCTCCGTAATTTCTTCCGCAGTCAATGCTCCGTATTGCCCGATAAACTCCCGGATCTTTTCATCCATTTCCCGGGTAACTTCCTTCAGATTCTGTACTGTATAATGGGACGGCTCCAGGAACACATGCTCCACCATACCCAGCTCATACAGGTCTCCCGCGGTCAGCTTCATGACTTCTGCCGCTTCCTTTGCCTTGCTGCTGTCTTTCCACAGAATACTTGCAAATCCTTCCGGTGACAGAATGGAATAAATGGAATTCTCCAGCATCCACACCTCATCGGCAACTGCCATGGCAAGCGCTCCGCCGCTTCCCCCTTCACCGATGACGATAGAAAGCACCGGAACGGTTAAGCCTGACATTTCAAACAGATTCCTTGCGATGGCTTCACCCTGGCCCCGCTCCTCTGCTTCCAATCCGCAGAAGGCTCCCGGCGTATCCACAAAGCAGATTACCGGGCGGCCGAATTTTTCCGCCTGTTTCATCAGCCGGAGCGCCTTCCGGTAACCGTCCGGCGAAGGCATGCCGAAGTTATGTTCAATATTTTCTTTCGTATTCGTCCCTTTTTCCTGGGCGATCACCGTCACCGGCATGCCGTGGAAATAAGCAATTCCTCCAATGATAGCACGGTCGTCCCGGTAATAGCGGTCTCCGTGAAATTCCATAAAGTCCGTAAATAAGGCGTGGATATAATCGCTGCCCACCGGCCGGTCCTTCATCCGCGAGATCTGCACCCGGTCCCAGGCTTCTGCCACCTGGTTGTGAAGCTTAAGTCCATCCCGCGCATCCGATGCTCCCGCCTGACCATTGCCTGCTCCTTCTGGCAGCTCCTTTTCACCAGCTTCTGCCGCCTCAGAAGCAGTACCCTCCAGAGTCCTCTCCAGAACGCTGTCCCTGCTGTGCATCCGCAGGATTTCTCCCAGGGTCTCCCGAAGCTTCGGTCTTTCTACGATGGCATCCACAAATCCGTGCTCCACCAGGAATTCTGCCCGCTGGAAACCTTTTGGAAGCTTCTGTCCAATAGTCTGTTCGATGACTCTTGGGCCTGCAAATCCGATGAGGGCTCCCGGCTCAGCCAGGATAATGTCTCCCAGCATAGCAAAGCTTGCGGTCACGCCCCCGGTCGTTGGGTCTGTCAGTACCGTTACGTAGAGAAGCCCTGCATCACTGTGGCGTTTCAGCGCCGCTGACGTCTTTGCCATCTGCATCAGGGAAACGATCCCCTCCTGCATCCTGGCTCCTCCGGAACAGGTAAACAAAATCACCGGCAGCTTTTCTCTGGTCGCCCGTTCCACGGCTCTGGTAATCTTTTCTCCGACTACCTCGCCCATGCTGGACATCATGAAACGGCCGTCACAGACGCCGATCACCGTGTCCTGCCCCTGGATCTTTACTTTTCCGGTGACTACAGCTTCCTCAAGTCCGGTTTTCTCCTGAAGATGTGCGATTTTTTCTTCGTAGCCTTTGTAGTGGAGTGGGTTACGGGTACAAAGACCTTTATCCCATTCCTCGAAGGTTCCTTCGTCACCCACCATCTCAATCCGGCGGTAGGCATGAACCCGGAAATACCCTCCACATTTTGGACAGATATAATATCCCTTTTTCACGTCCTCGGCAATGATGGCGCCGCCGCATTTGTTACATTTCCGAAGAAGCCCTTCCGGCACCTCCGGCCCTCTGTGGTTCAGCGCAATATAAGATTTTCTGGCAGAGGATAATCTGGTCTTTTTAAACACATTATCTAGCTTCATAGGACTTCACCTTCTAAATCAGTCTATAATCTTTCGATAAATTCAATATCAACGTTTCCAG
>DVKS01000078.1 GCA_018715905.1 Candidatus Caccovicinus merdipullorum
AGGGTTTCAGATGAAAATGCGCGTTATTGGTATATGAAAGAGGCTGTTGATGAGAACTGGAGTGCGCGAACATTAGATCGTAATATCAGCACTCAATATTATTATCGGTTGCTTCAAACACCGAAAAAAGCTGCTGTAATTGAAGAGATGAAACAGAAAACGGCACAATTTGAGAAGAACCAATTTGAACTGATCAAAAGTCCGGTAATTGCAGACGAACTCAAATGTTATGTCCTGATTGACTTGAAGATGGGGAAGATTACTCATCAGGATGTAGGACAGATAGATATGTATGTCCGTATGTACGATGATTTAAAGAGAGGACAAGGAGATAATCCGACTATTGGAATATTATTGTGCTCAGAGACGGATGAAGATATTGCCAGATATTCGGTTCTTCATGATAATGACCGATTGTTTATGTCAAAATATTTGACTTACTTACCCACGAAAGAGCAACTGAAAACGGAAATTGAACGACAAAAAGAAATTTTTTTCATGCAGCATCCGACTTTGCAAACGGATGAAAAGAGGACAGATGAGTAGAAATTGAAGCTGAAAGATCTGATAATTTTAGGAAAGGCAAGGAAGGATATGCTGTTTGATGTTATTCCGGAAAATTTTTTCAGACCCCTGGCGGCTCCGGGGAAAATTGTATATTGGGAGTGTATCTGCCGCTTGTTTTCTGTCACCAGCAGGCAGCTTTCTTTCGGTGTGGAAAGGGATGTGCTGGTGGACGAACTGCAGTATTATTTTGATTCGGCCATGTCCGCGGATATTCCGGAGGAGGAATTTGAGGAAACGGGAAGCATGACCAGCCGTGATAAAGCGAATTTTATGCTTCGCAGGCTGGAAAGCTACGGCTGGATTTACATTGATGTGGATTACAGCTACGTGCAGCGGGTGAATTTCCGTGACTATGCCATCCAGATCATCAAATCGCTGATCGCGGTATCGGAGGAGCGGAGGGCAGAGTACCAGGGCTACATTTACACTATTTATAATCTGGCAAGGGCCAGCGGCAGCAATCCGGGCCTTGGTCTTCTGCAGATTGTGGAAAACATGGATGCCCTGATTACCGGGCTGAAAAGCCTGAACGCCAATATCAAGCGGTACATTGATGAACTGACAAAGCACAGCACTGTGGCGGAGATTATGGACGCCCTGCTGAATGATTACTATACCAATGTGGTGGATAAGGCCTACCACAGGCTGCTGACTTCGGATAATGTGGCAAAGTTCAGGCCGGAAATCATTGAGCGGCTGGAGGCAAACAGCAGAAGCGGACGTTTTTTGAAGGCGGCGGCAGAAGAGATTTCCGAATTAAGGGAGATTTCTCCGGAAGAGGCAAGGGAGCTTGTGCTGGAACTTCTTCATGAGGTGATCGACGCGTTCCGGAGCATGGATGAGATTCTGGATGAAATTAATAAGAAAAACACCCGGTACCAGAGAGCTGCCATCAACCGGGCCAGATTTTTGCTTTCCAGCAGCGAAGATATCAGAGGGCAGCTGAAGGAGATCCTGACCTTCATGAACGAACGGATTCAGGAGCAGAATATTGATTACAGCGCGGTTTACGAGTTAGAAGAGACGGACCGGCTGATTAAGATTTTTTACTGGGATTATCTGGATATGGATTCCCTTTACGCGCCGGTAGAGGGAAAAAAGGAGTTTGTGCCTCAGGACGCGCAGCTGATTATCCCTGACGAAGAAGCACGGCAGGAGAAGCGGCGGCAGATGCGTTTAAAGCTGGAACGGACGCTGAGCCCGGAAAAGATCACCGCTTATGTGAAGGAGCAGCTTGGGGACAGAAACCGTATGCTGGCTTCGGAGCTGCCTCTTTCTGAAGGGGATACCTTCATTAAGATGATCTATATCCGTTTATACGGCCAGAGAAAACGAGTGGGCTACCGGCTGGAGATGAGAGATACGGTGGAAAAAGACGGATTCCGGTTCCGGGATTTTGTGATTGTAAAGAGGGAAGGATAATGGAATTATTTGAAGGAATGCTCCAGAAAGATAAAGATGAATTTCGGAGAGTATGCAATAAATTGATGAGCACCTGCTTTATCTGCCGGCAGAACGCGGATACGAAAAGTGAATATTATTTTATCCTCCGCCAGAAGCCGGTATTTGTCCGCTATCTGGACGTGCTGGGATATACGCTGGAAATCAACGAGGAATACGGCGTGATTCAGCTGGTTAACCGGGAGAATTATAACCATCTGCATCTGAAGCTGTATGAGTCCATCGTCCTGCTGATCCTGCGGATCCTTTATGACGAAAAGAAAAGAGAGCTGTCTTTATCGGATGTGGTCATCAATGTGGGAGATATCCAGGAGAAGTATTTATCCTTAAAGATCAGGGAAAAGCAGATTGATAAAACCACCATGAACAATGCCTTAAGGCTGTTTAAGCGTTATAATCTGGTGGCCCTTCTGGATAAGGATTTGTGGAAAGAAGAATCCCGGATTGTGATTTACGATTCTATTCTGATGGCTGTGCGGGTGGAAGACATTAAACGGGTTTACGATATGATTACACTCTACCGAAAAGGAGGAGCAGGAAATGAAGATACTGAAGAAAGCGCGGCTGATTAACTGGCACCGGTTTCAGGATGAAACCATAGAATTTGCGGAATCGGTTCTTCTTTCCGGAGAAAATGGGGCGGGAAAATCCACGATTCTGGATGCCATTCAGTTTGTCATTACCTGCTCCAAGGCAAACTTTAACAAAGCGGCCCATGAAAAGGGAAAGCGGAACTTAAACAGCTACATCCGCTGCAAAACGGGACGGGAGGACAGGCCTTATGAGCGGACCGGTTCGCTGTCCGCCCACATTGCTCTGGAGTTTTTCGATGAGGCCAGGAAGCGCCCCTTTATCGTCGGCGCGGTAATGGATTCCGCTTCAGAAGAAAAAGAGCCTAACGCGGCATGGTATCTGGCGGAAAATAAAGAGATAACCGATGACCTGTTTAAAACCGGAAGGCAGATCAAGAGCATTTCCGCATTCCGGGCAACCAATAAAGGGGTCATTACCTTTGCCGCCACTGCCGCCGAGGCGAAAAAGATGATGCTGAACCGGTTCGGCCGTCTGGAGGATAAGTTCTTTTCCCTGATTCCCAAGGCGCTGGCTTTTAAGCCTATTCACGACATTAAGGACTTTGTCTATTCTTACGTTTTAGATGAAAAGGATGTGAATATTGAGGCCTTAAAGGAGAACGTGCGCAGCTATCAGGATCTGGAACGGATGCTTCAGGATGTAAAGCAGCGGATCGGGGAACTGGAACATATCTGCGCGAAGGAACGTGAAGTGGAAAACTACCTGCGGATTGACCGGTACCAGGAATACTACATTGCCCGCGCTGGCAAGGAACTGACCCAACAGGATAAGGAGAAAACGGAGGAAAATATCCGCCGCGAAGAACTGCGTCACAGGGAAATGCAGAAGAGCCGGGAGGAGTTAAGGCAGGCAAGAGACAAGAAAGAGCAGATGATCCAGGATCTGACGGTGGAATTAAACAGCGATACCGAATATCAGGCCTTCCGCCAGCTGGAGAGAACAGAGCATGAATTAAAGGAGCAGATCAAAACCGATAAATCGGAAGTGAAAGAGTTAAAAAAGGCGGTTTCCGCCGCTCTTTCCAATGTGGAAAAGCTCTTAACCGGAATGAAAGACGCGGACGGCTGTGTCCTGGAATACCAGAAAGCGCTGGAGACGTTAGAGGAGTGTGACAGTCTGGTGCAGGTACTGTCCTGCCTGGAGAAAGTGATCGCGTATAAAAAGCGGATGTATGACAACGTGCAGGAACGAATAGCAGAGCTGAATGTGGAAATCCGCAGTCAGGAGGAAAAGAAGCTGGAGCTGGACCACCAGATCCAGGAGCTGGAAGCAAGGCGCCTGTTCTACCCGCCTTCCGTGATCAAGCTGCAGACAGCCATCCGGGAGCAGTTTCGCAGGATGAACCGGAAGGGAGAGACCAGGATTCTTTGCGAACTTCTGGAGATCAGCGACGCCGGATGGCAGAACGCGGTGGAAGGATTTTTAAATACCCAGAGATTTTACCTGCTGGCAGAACCGGAAGATTTCGATGTGGCCCTGAGCGTCTATGACCGGCTGCGGGGAAAGGGAGAGGTTTTTGGCGCAGGTCTGATTAACACCGGAAAGCTGGAGGGCTATGAGGAATGCCCCGGGGGAACCCTGGCAGAGGTGGTTACGTCGAAAAATGTATGGGCCAGAAGATATATCAATATGATCCTTGGGAGAGTGCAGCGCTGTGAACGGTATCAGGACCTGAAGAAATACCCGGTTTCCATTACCAGGGAGTGCATGCGCTATCAGAACCACGTGGTAAGTGCTATCCGGCCGGAAATCTATGAGACGCCCTATATTGGCGCGGATGCCTATAAAAAGCAGCTGGAGCAGTGCAGGGAGAAAAGGACAGAGCTGGAAGGAAGGCTGAAAACTCTCCGCGAACAGAGGGCGAATCTGCGGTTTGTGGTAGATCCTCTGTCCACAACGGAAGATATTGATGTGAAGTACCGCTTAAAATCCCTAGAAAATCTGCGTACCCACGAGCGGGCCCTGAAGGACTGCAGGGAGGAGATGAAGCGTCTGGAGGCCAGCCAGACGATGATCCAGAAACGGATCCGCCTGCAGGAGCTGCAGAACGAAAGAAAGCAGCTGGAGGACCGGATCGATGGGGTTACCCAGGAAATCGGCCGGATTGAGGAGCGGATAAAACAGTATCAGCAGGCCATTTGGCAGTTAAGGGATCTGCTGGCCGGCAAGACGGCGGAGCTTGCGGGACTGGCGGACCGGCTGAAGGAGGAATTCGTTTCCTGCGAGAAAGAATATCTCCGCCAGATTGAGGGGACGGATTACTCACGGTTTATCACGAATTTCGAGCGGGCCAGAAAGGCAAACTGGACCTTAAAAGAAAAGGCTGAGGGAGAAATGGCAGCCGCCATGCGTACTTATAAGGTCGCTCACGATTTCGGCGCGGCGGAGACCATGGCCGGTTTCCCGGAGTATCTGGCGGAATACAACAAGCTGAAAAACTCCCAGCTTCTGGAATATGAGGAGAAGGTTTATCAGGCAAGAAAAGCCGCCGAGGAGGAGTTCAGAGAGCAGTTTTTGTCGAAGCTTCAGGAGAATATCAAGCAGGCTCAGGGGGAATTTAAAGAACTGAACCGGGCCCTGAAGGACATTCATTTCAGTAAGGAGCAGTACGAATTTATTTACGAGCCCAGCGGCAGGCTGAAAAAATTCTATCAGATGATCATGTCCGACTTTAATGTGATGCAGGGGGCTTCCATTTTCAGCGGCGTGTTTAATGAAACCCATAAGGAAGTGATCGATGAGCTGTTTGAGAAGCTGACCCTGGATGATGATTCCAGCTCCAAAACCCTGGAGGAGTATACGGACTACCGCACTTATATGGATTATGACATCAAGATCAGCAATGAGGACGGCGGTTTCATGCTTTACTCCAAGGTCAGCCAGGAAAAGAGCGGAGGCGAGACTCAGACGCCTTTCTACATTACCATCGCGGCTTCCTTTATGCAGCTTTATCGAAACAGCATCGGCGGAGATTCCATCGGACTGGTGATGATGGATGAGGCCTTTAACAATATGGATGATGAGCGGATTGCAGGAGTACTGTCCTTTATGCGGGGCTCCAGCCTGCAGATGATCATTGCCGCGCCGCCGGACAAGATTCAGTATATCGGACCATCCATGAAGAAGGTGCTGCTGGTGCTTCAGGAGGACAAACTCAGCTACGTGGAGGACTTTACCCATGAAGCGGTATGATGAAAAGGTTCTCGGATATCTTCTGGACCGGTATGAAAGGAGCCTTTTGTATTCCGGAAAGAATAAAGTAAACCGGGCTGTTTCCATGCCGGTTTCTAAAAAGACCCTTCCGGAGTATTTCGATGAATCGGCGCTGCAGTATGAGGTGATCCATCAGCAGCTGGAGAAGCTGGAAGCTGACGGATATGTCCGGCTGGTGTGGAAAAATAAAAAGAAGGGCCATATTCTGGAAAAATGCGAACTGAATCTGGAACAGTTGAATGAGGCCTACAAACTGCTGCGCAGGAAGCCGAAAACCGTAAAAGAGCAGGAGATCCTGAATATCTGTGATGACTACCAGGGAAAAGAGGAGGAGCTTGACGGATTTCTGGCATGGATTCGTGAGCGGATACAGGGCGGGGAAAGTATCCAGAAATATGCGGATATGGATGAGCCCGGGGAATTTGAACGGCTGTGCCGGCTGATCTTCAGCATTCTGACCAATGATTCCGAATGTTTTCTCCGCCAGTTTTCGATTCGCCATTTTCATGATTCGAAGCTTGCGGAAAAGGAAATTGCCAGGGCTGTCCATATCATTGCCGAATTTTCGGAGAAGGAGAGATTCGCGGGCCTGGAGACGGAAGAGATTCTGGCGGAATATAATATTTACCGGAACCCGTCATGGCTGATGATGAAGGGGAACGTGAAAGCGCAGAAAGCGGGGGAAGCTTTACCTGTGGAGATTGACCTTCGTTCCTTTCCGGGAGGACTGGGAATCTCCAACCAGGATATTGAACAGATCGGCTGGAATCCGAATTCCCCCATCGATCAGGTGGTAACGGTGGAAAATCTTACCTCATTTCATCAGTGGAAGGCAGAGAAAAAACGGCCCATACTCTGCATTTACCTGGGCGGCTACCATAATCAGGTGAAGCGCCTGTTTCTGCGGAAGCTGTATGAAGCCTGGCCGGAGGCGGAATACCGCCATTTTGGGGATATCGACTGCGGAGGCTTCCGGATCTGGAAAGATCTGTGCGTAAAAACCGGAATTCCCTTCAAAACCCTTTACATGGATCTGGAAACCTATGATCGGTATGCATCATGGGGCAGGAAGCTGACGGAGCAGGATAAGAAAACCCTCCGGGGAATGATGGAGGATCCTTTTTTTCATGAGCAGAGGGAACTGTTTGCAAGGATGCTTAAGATGGGGATGAAGGTGGAGCAGGAGTGTGTTGAAGAGGCTGGCGGCAGCGAAAAATAAGGCGGAATCCCGAGCTGGAGGAAAAACGATTTATTCTATGGAAAAGACGAGGGAGGCGTACCGTGGGAGAATTTTTATTAAAAGAGAAATTTGCTTTCTGCCATCAGCAATGGAAAATAAAGGAAGTTTGCTGTGAATTGTGATATTGGAAATGATATTGAAATGCTGAACTATTGCGGATACAGTTATGCTATGGAAAATGCGTCTGAAGACGTAAAGGCAGCAGCAAAATTTGTGTGTCCTTCTAATGAAGAAGACGGTGTACTTGTTACCCTTGAAAAACTTTTCGGCTCTATATGAAACAGGCAGATCATCTTGAATAAAAATTTCACTTCTGAGGAGACAGAAAATGGGAAAAGTAAAAATTATCTTTTTTGATATTGACGGAACTTTAATTGATTTTTCAGCGATAAATATTTCGGAGAAAATGCTGGAAACATTAGTACTGTTAGCGTCGGGTGAATTCAACCACTCCGAGTCGCTTTAATTTAACCAATCTCAGCCGAAATAAAATAGCCATTTTATTAAAAAAGTCATTAGCCTTTCTTTGTTATGTTAAACTGATGTACGCCAATGCAACAGTCAAATCATAACGATGAGTGAAAAAACTAATGACTTAACTGAAATAATAACACAAGCAATCAACGAAATAAAGCTTGAATTGGGCGAAAAATTCAATCCTGACAAAATCAACCTTGCTGAGCTGGAGCGGCGTACCGGATTGTCAAGGGCAAAGCTCCGCAGACTCAAGGAAAACGGGTTTGTTGATATGCCACATGGCCGCACTGGGTTGAAGGCTGATAAAACGGTGCTTACAGGATTTACCGGCGTCATTGATGCGCTGCTCGCCAAAGGCATCACCAATTCATCCGTCTGTTTTGAGAGGTTAAAGGATGCAGGATACAAAGGCGGTCTGACGACAGTCAAAACATATATTCATGATCACAAAGACCTTGTTCCTGCAAAAAGGCAAATCGTTTCCTCCCAGGGAAACCGCGGAAGACGCTACCAAACAGATCCCGGTGAGTCCTACCAGATGGACTGGGGTTTTGTAACTGTAGATACCGGAAATGGTGCCACCTATAAAGTTGCCTGTTTTGCAATGATCTGTCACTGCTGCGGGAAGAGATACATCGAATTCTTTCCGAATGCCCGCCAGGAAAATCTGTTTATCGGAATGCTTCATGCCTTTCTTTACATGGGAATTCCCCAGTATGTGTTGACGGATAACATGAAGAGTGTCACGATTGGCAGAGACAGTGAAGGGCATCCGATCTGGCAGAAAGATTATGAGCTTTTTATGGGCAACATAGGCTTTGAGACCAAGCTGTGCAAACCTCGGCATCCCTTTACAAAGGGTGCCGTAGAAAGGCTTATTCGCTTTGTTAAGGATAACTTTTTGCCGGGACGTATCTTTCAT
>DVKS01000079.1 GCA_018715905.1 Candidatus Caccovicinus merdipullorum
AAGGAAAATTTGCTTTTACTGTAAAGAATGTAAATTCTTATCAGAATAGTTTTGACCTTTTGATTAAGGACCTTACGGCGTGGAAGCGGGAGGGCTACCGGGTGATCCTCCTTACGGCTTCCCGGACCAGGGCAGGCCGCCTTGCAAGAGATCTGCGGGATTATGAGCTGAATGCATTTTCCGTGGAATATACAGGCTTGGAAGAAGATAAGACGGCATCGGATACCGGACAGCCGGGAATGGATGCGGCCGAAGCCAGGGTGCAGCCGGGGCAGATCCTGGTGACCTATGGAAATCTCCACCGGGGATTTGAATATCCTCTTTTAAAGATGGTATTCATCACCGAGGGAGACCTTTTTGGCGTGGAGAAGAAAAAAAGGAAGCGGAAAAAGAAGGCTTCCTACGAAGGTACCAAGATCGCCAGCTTTTCTGATTTGGCCGTGGGAGATTATGTGGTTCATGAGGATCACGGTCTGGGCATTTACCGGGGAATTGAAAAAATCCAGAGGGACCGGGTGACGAAAGATTATATTAAAATTGAGTATGGAGACGGCGGAAATCTTTATATTCCGGCTACCCGTCTGGACCGGATCCAGAAATATGCCGGTTCCCAGGCCAAGGCGCCGAAGCTGAACAAGCTGGGGGGAACCGAGTGGAAAAAGACCAAGACGAAAGTAAAGAAAGAGGTTCAGCAGATCGCAAGGGATCTGGTAGAACTTTATGCCGCAAGGCAGGCCACAGACGGCTATCAGTACGGACCGGACACGGTGTGGCAGAGAGAATTTGAAGAATTGTTCCCATATGAAGAGACAGAGGACCAGCTGGAAGCGATTGAGGCAGCAAAGGCCGATATGGAAAGCCGGAAGATCATGGACCGTCTGGTCTGCGGCGATGTGGGGTATGGAAAGACGGAGGTGGCCCTGCGGGTGGCCTTTAAGGCGGTGCAGGAAAGCCGGCAGGTGGTGTATCTGGTTCCCACAACCATTCTGGCCCAGCAGCATTACAATACCTTCGTCCAGCGGATGAAGGACTTTCCTGTGCGGGTGGATATGCTTTCCCGGTTCCGCACCCCTGCCCAGCAGAAAAAGACCCTGGAGGATCTGCGGAAGGGACTGGTGGACATTGTCATCGGAACCCATCGGGTGCTGTCTAAGGATGTGCAGTTTAAAAATCTGGGCCTCCTGATCATTGATGAGGAACAGCGTTTCGGCGTGACTCATAAGGAAAAGATCAAAAAGTTAAAGGAAAATGTGGATGTGCTGACGCTGACGGCTACGCCCATTCCCCGCACTCTCCATATGAGCCTGGTGGGAATCCGGGATATGAGTGTTTTGGAAGAACCGCCGGTGGACCGCCTTCCGATCCAGACGTATGTGATGGAATACAATGAAGAAATGGTACGGGAGGCTATTCAGCGGGAACTTTCACGGAACGGGCAGGTATACTATGTGTACAACCGGGTTAACGATATCGATGAGCTGGCTGGCCGCATCCAGAAGCTGGTGCCGGAAGCCAATGTGGTCTTTGCCCACGGGCAGATGAGCGAGCGGCAGTTAGAGCGGATCATGTCGGATTTCGTCAACGGGGAGATCGATGTGCTGGTATCCACAACCATCATTGAAACCGGCCTGGATATCCCCAATGCCAATACCATGATTATCCATGATGCAGACCGGATGGGCCTTTCCCAGCTTTATCAGCTCCGGGGACGGGTGGGCCGTTCCAGCCGGACCTCTTATGCTTTCCTGATGTACCGGCGGGATAAGATTCTGAAAGAAGAGGCGGAAAAGCGGCTTCAGGCCATAAAGGAATTTACGGAACTTGGTTCCGGCATCCGGATCGCCATGCGGGATCTGGAGATCCGCGGCGCCGGAAACGTCCTGGGCGCCGAACAGCATGGACATATGGACGCAGTGGGATATGATCTGTACTGCAAACTCCTGAATCAGGCAGTGAAGATGCTGAAGGGACATAAAGATAAAGAAGAGGATGATTTTGAGACGGCCGTGGAGTGCGACATTGACGCTTATATTCCGGCAAATTACATTAAGAACGAATATCAGAAACTGGATATTTATAAACGGATTTCTGCCATTGAGAATGAAGAAGAAGAGTTTGATATGCGGGATGAGCTGATTGACCGGTTTGGAGATATTCCCAGATCTGTGGAGAACCTTCTGACCATTGCGGCTATAAAATCCATGGCCCATCAGGTTTATGTAACCGAGGCGGTGATTGGAAGAAGGGAGTTTAAGCTGACTCTTTATCCCAAGGCAAAACTGGACCCTGCAGGCATTTCTGAGGCTGTGACGGCCTTTAAAGGCGCTCTTACGCTGACCATGGGAGAGGCGCCGGTGCTTTCCTACCGGGAACGGAAACCAAAACAGGGAGGACAGCCGTTAATCGAGCCTGTAAAGGAAGTTCTGCGCATCCTCCTTCCTTATTCAGACTGCAGTCAGGGGGCTGGCGAAAAGGCGTAAAAATAAAAAAGAATCAACTTTTCTTTGGCCAAGATGACGGAGAAAAGCTATGGAATTGAAAAAAAAGCAGGTGCTTTGTAAAATTTGTATAAAAGCAGATACAAAGCACTTGCTTTTTTCTATGGTTTTAGTATCATAAAAACAGAGGATTTCGTTTGACTTTCCTGGACTGCGGGAGTATAATGACATTGTTAAATAAATAACGTTAATTTAATAACGAATTTTAACAGGAGGATGATAAGAGATGGCAACTAAGACCAATGCACCGGAGCCCACAATCATTGACAACGTAGAAGCACTCCAGGCGCGCATGAAAGAGATGCGCAAGGCACAGGAAATTTTTGCTACTTACACACAGGAACAGGTAGACAAAATCTTTTTTGCCGCTGCCATGGCAGCAAACAAGGCAAGAATTCCTCTGGCAAAAATGGCTGTAGAGGAGACCGGCATGGGTGTAGTTGAGGACAAGGTTATTAAGAACCACTACGCTGCCGAGTATATTTACAATGCATATAAAAACACCAAGACCTGCGGAGTCATTGAGGAGGATACCGCTTACGGCATTAAGAAGATTGCCGAGCCGATTGGTCTGATCGCTGCTGTTATTCCGACCACCAATCCTACTTCTACCGCGATTTTCAAGACTCTGATCTGCTTAAAGACCAGAAACGCGATCATCATCAGCCCTCACCCCAGAGCAAAGGCCAGCACCATTGCCGCAGCTAAGGTGGTATACGATGCGGCTGTTGCAGCAGGCGCTCCGGAAAACATCATCAGCTGGATCGATGTTCCCAGCCTGGAACTGACCAATGAGGTTATGAGAGAGTCTGATACCATCCTGGCCACCGGCGGCCCGGGTATGGTAAAGGCAGCTTACTCCTCCGGCAAGCCCGCATTAGGCGTAGGCGCAGGAAACACTCCTGTTATTATTGACGATACTGCAGATATCAAGCTGGCGGTTAACTCCATTATCCATTCCAAGACCTTTGACAACGGTATGATCTGCGCTTCCGAGCAGTCTGTAACCGTAGTCGGCGATATCTACGATGCAGTAAAGAAAGAATTTGAATACAGAGGATGCTACTTCTTAAAAGGCGACGAGCTGGACAAGGTGCGCCACACCATCTTAATCAACGGCGCATTAAATGCCAAGATCGTAGGACAGTCCGCATATAAGATCGCTCAGCTTTCCGGTGTTAATGTACCGGAGAAGACCAAGATCCTGATCGGCGAAGTAGAGTCCGTAGATATTTCCGAGGAGTTTGCGCATGAGAAGCTGTCTCCGGTACTGGCGATGTATCGGGCAAAGGATTTTGACGAGGCAATCGCAAAGGCAGAGCGTCTGGTAGCAGACGGCGGCTATGGCCATACCTCTTCCCTGTATATCCATCCGGCTCAGAAGGAAAAGATCATGAAGCATGCAGAGGCTATGAAGACCTGCCGTATCGTGATCAATACACCTTCTTCTCACGGCGGCATCGGTGATCTTTACAACTTCAAGATGGCTCCGTCCCTGACTTTAGGGTGCGGTTCCTGGGGCGGAAACTCTGTTTCCGAGAACGTAGGCGTAAAGCACCTGTTAAACATCAAGACCGTGGCGGAGAGGAGAGAAAATATGTTGTGGTTCAGAGCGCCTGAGAAGGTATACTTCAAGAAGGGCTGCATGCCGGTAGCATTAGACGAGTTAGGAACCGTAATGGGCAAGAAGAAATGCTTCATCGTTACCGACTCCTTCTTATATAAGAATGGTTATGTTAAGCCGATCGAAGAGAAGTTAGACCAGATGGGAATTCAGCACACCTGCTTCTACGAAGTAGCTCCCGACCCCAACCTGTCTTCCGCAACTGCCGGAGCAAAGGCCATGACTGCTTTCGAGCCGGACTGCATTATCGCGTTAGGCGGCGGTTCCGCTATGGACGCAGGCAAGATCATGTGGGTAATGTATGAGCATCCTGAGGTAGACTTCTTAGACATGGCAATGCGCTTTATGGATATCCGCAAGAGAGTATATACTTTCCCGAAGATGGGCGAGAAGGCTTACTTTGTAGCAATCCCCACCTCTTCCGGTACCGGTTCCGAGGTAACGCCTTTTGCCGTTATTACTGATGACCGCACAGGCACCAAGTATCCGCTGGCAGATTACGAGCTGCTTCCCAAGATGGCTATCATCGATGCTGACAATATGATGACGCAGCCCAAGGGCTTAACCAGCGCATCTGGCGTAGATGCTCTGACTCATGCTCTGGAGGCATATGCATCCATCATGGCTACGGATTATACCGATGGCCTGGCACTGAAGGCTATGAAGAGCATATTCGAATACCTGCCCAGCGCATATGAGAACGGGGCAAATGATCCGATCGCCCGGGAGAAGATGGCAGACGCTTCCTGCATGGCCGGTATGGCATTTGCCAACGCATTCTTAGGCGTATGCCACTCCATGGCACACAAGCTGGGCGCATACCATCACCTGCCTCACGGCGTTGCCAATGCGCTGTTAATCAGTCATGTGCTGCGCTTCAATGCAGAGGAAGTTCCGCCGAAGATGGGTACCTTCTCCCAGTATCAGTATCCCCACACCCTGGCACGCTACGCAGAGTGCGCACACTTCTGCGGCGTATGCGGCAAGGATGACAAGGAGACTCTGGAACTGTTCATCCAGAAGATCGAGGATCTGAAGGCAAGAGTAGGCATCAAGAAGACCATCAAGGAGTACGGCATCGATGAGAAGTATTTCTTAGAGACTCTGGATCAGATGGTAGAGGATGCTTTCGACGATCAGTGTACCGGTGCAAACCCGAGATATCCGTTAATGAGCGAGATCAAGGAGATGTACCTGAAAGCATACTACGGCAATTAATCATGTATTAAGGAGGGCATAAAGGCAATGGAAGCAACGAACAAGGAAGTTATCTTTACAAGACCGCACAAGACGATCTATGCCACTGAGGATAAGATCATCAAAGTATTTGATAACCGCTATACCAAGGCTGATGTATTAAATGAGGCCCGCAACGAAGCTCTGGTTGAACTGAACACCGACTTAAACATACCTTCTCTGGTATCTGTTGAAGAGACCCCGGAAGGCTGGTGCCTGGTTCGTGATAAGGTGGAGGGAAAGACCCTGCAGCAGATGATGGACGAGGAGCCGGAAAAGCTGGAGACCTACATGGAGATGTTTGTAGACCTGCAGCTTAAGGTACACAGCCAGAAGGTAAATACCATCAAGAGACTGCGCCATAAACTGATGGATCAGATCAACAGCTTAAAGGATCTGGATGCGACTGCCCGCTATGAGCTGGCTACCCGCCTGGAGAGCATGCCCAAGCACACCAAGCTGTGCCACGGCGATTTCAACCCCACCAATGTCATTGTGGACAAGTACAATAAGATGTGGATCATTGACTGGGCTCACGCTGCACAGGGAAATGCATCCGCTGATGCAGCAATGACGTATCTGCTGTTCTCTCTGGAAGATCATAACCGAGCAGAACTGTACATGAAGCTTTTCTGCGAGAAGAGCGATACCGCCCGTCAGTATGTGAACCGCTGGCTTCCCATCGTGGCAGCAGCCCAGCTGACCAAGAAGAAGGAAAAAGAAAAAGAGTTCCTGATGAAGTGGATCGACGTAGTAGAGTACGAATAAAGCATGTATTAAAAACCAAATAATAATCAACCGTAAATCAACCAAAAATCAAATAATGTCCCTTTGGCGCCGCCTGGAGTTCCCCCGCAGGAATCCGGGCGGCGCTTTTTTGCGAAGTATCCAGCAAGATGCGCCTTGTGGGATTTGCGCATGTCAATCCGGTCAGGGAAAGAAATTTCCATATCTGATGGGGATTATGCAGA
>DVKS01000080.1 GCA_018715905.1 Candidatus Caccovicinus merdipullorum
CGGATCGTAGCGCTGGGATGCCTTTTTCAGGGGCTGACTCAGCTTTTCTGCGATTTTGTGCGTGTTTCTGGGAGGCCTGTTCTGGGAATGTGCGTTACCGGCATCGGTGCAGTGACCAACATTATTCTTGACGCTCTGTTTGTGGCAGTTATGGGATGGGGCGTGGCCGGCGCAGCCTGGGCTACGGTGATCGGTCAGATTCTTTCTGCTTTATTTGGCGCATATCTGGCAGTAAGGGGATATACAAAAGTAGAAATTGAAAAAGAGACTTTTCGATTTGATTTTCGGCTGTCTTCCCGGATCGTATCCTGCGGATTTGCGTTCTGGATCGCCCAGATGGCCATGGGCTTAATCAGCCTGGTTTACAACAGCCAGCTGGGTATTTACGGCAGAGACAATGCCATCAGCGTATACGCTGTAGTAGCCAGCATTATGACTTTCGTCATTATGCCGGCCAGCGGAATCAGTCAGGGCATCCAGCCCATTGTAGGAAATAATTTCGGCGCAGGAAAATATAAGAGAGTTATGGCCACCCTCTATCAGGCATCGGGATTATCGGTGGGAATTACCTGTGTTATCTGGATTATCGTTATGTTCTTTCCGGAAGCGATTCTCATGGCCTTCGGAGCTACCGAGGAGATGCTGGAGATCGGAGTGATGGGTCTGCGGACCAACTTCTGCATTACGCCGATCCTGGGCTTTGTCATGCTGGTGACTACCTTTTTCCAGTCCATTGCAAAGCCCATTCCGTCCATTGTTATCACGTTCCTGCGGCAGATTTTGTTTTTGATTCCCTTTATCTGTATTTTTCCCATGGCGTGGGGAATCAACGGAATTTTTGCCGCCCAGCCGGTCAGCGATGCGGCGGCCCTGATTCTCTGCATTATTCTGGTGATCCGGGAGCAGCGTCATCTGTATGGGACGACATCAGAGGCATCTGCGGCTCCGGGGATGGCGTCCGGGACGCGGTAAGGGGCCGGCAGCTGTCTCTTTCGATAATGTGATGGGGAACGATGACCTTGGCGGCCAGCAGGCCGGGATTTTCCACATGGCGCAGCATCTGGGATGCGGCGGCGATCCCCAGCTGAAAGGAATTAATGTCCACAGAGGTTAAATGGGGGGAGGAGAGCCGGGCAAAGATGGAATTATTAAAGGAGATTACCGACAGATCCTCCGGAATGGAGATCCCAAGTCCGGCACACACGGTCTCCAGGGCCAGGGCCAGGATGTCATCGCAGACCACCACTGCGGTGGGACGGTCTTCCCGGTCCAGCAGTTTTTTTAAGGGCTGCTCCTGCTCTCTGGAATAAAGAGCCATTTCCGCACAGTAATCCTGGCGTACAGGGATCTGATGCTCGTTCAGCGCCAGAAAGTATCCTGCCTTCCGGTCGGCGGCAAAGAGAAGGCCATTGGAGGGCAGGATGCATCCGATCTTTTCATGGCCTAAATTAAGCAGATACTCGGCGGCTTCCCTGCCGGCCAGAATATTGTCATTATCTACATATATGGTCTGATTTGCATTTCGATAGGCTTTTCCCACAAGCACATATAAAAGTCCTTCTTCCGTCAGGTAGTCGGCTACCGGATCCTGTTCTCTGGAATAAAGCAGGATGAAGCCGTCGGCCTGGCCTTTTTTTACCATGGAGCGGATCACATCCAGAATTTCTTCTTCATTTTTTCCGGTGATTACGGTATTGATATACTGATGCTGGTTGCAGTATTGGCTGATGCCCCGTATGGCTTCCAGATAAAAGGAATTTTCGTAAACTTCTTTTTCGGAGGGCGGCAGGATGATCCCGATAATGCGGGATGTCTGTGATGCCAGGCTGCTGGCCTGGAAATTTGGCTCGTAACCAAGTTTTTTCATAGCCAGACGGACTTTTTCCTTGGTCTGGCGGCTGATGGATGGATGATCCTTGCAGGTACGAGAGACGGTGGAGGGGGAGACGCCGGCCAGTTCTGCCACATCTTTAATTGTTACAGCCATAAAAAGGCCCCCTTTCTGTTTGGGTTTTTGGATCTTTCGATTTCCGGCTTCTGCTTCCAGTTTATATGGAGATTTCTGCATTGTCAATGGGAAAATGCAACTTTAGTAAAACGATTGCACTGGATTGCGAAAATTTGCACAAAAAGTCCGGACCTGATTTGTGGAAAAAAGAGAAAGAAACAAAGTTCTTAAATTCACTCTTGTAATTGCCGACAGGATGCAGTATATTTAATGCAAGCGATTGCATAATTTGTGCAAAAGAGACCCGTAAAAGAACCACATTTAGGAGGAGAAAACAAGATGAAAAACGAAGAGACAGGTATGCAGAGAGTGCTTGCCGTCACAGCGCCGTTTACCGGGCAGGCGGTGCCATTGGAGGATGTTCCGGATCCGGTTTTCTCGCAGAAGATTATAGGAGACGGCCTGGCTATCATTCCGGAAGATGGAAAGCTTTTAAGCCCGGTGGATGGAGAGGTTGTTTCCGTAGCGGAGACCCTTCATGCATACGGTCTTCGGTCAGAGGAAGGCGTGGAACTGATGATTCACGTAGGGCTGGAAACGGTAGCGCTTAAGGGGGAGTGTTTTCAGTGCTGTGTGAAAACCGGAGACAAGATTAAGCGCGGTCAGATGCTGGCCCAGGTGGATCTGGAAAGCCTGAAGAAAAAAGACGTCAATACCATCACGCCGGTGCTTGTTCTGGGAATGACGGAGGATATGGAACTGACAAAGCAGACCGGCGCAGTGACCGCCGGCGAGGATGTGCTGTTAACGGTGCAGAAAAGACAGGAAAAGACAGAAAAGAAGGATACCGGGGAAGACACTGCCGCTCATGAGGCCCCGGCGGCAGCTTCGAAAGCCGCTTCAGCAGCTGCGCC
>DVKS01000081.1 GCA_018715905.1 Candidatus Caccovicinus merdipullorum
CCGGATGGTGATGCCTGCCCCTGCACCCAGCACTGCCTCAGGAGAAAACGCCCCCGCCAGGATCATGCGGATGGCTTCCGGCACAGCGCCGATATGCAGGATGATCAGCGCCAGACTTCCCACAATATAAACAGCCGCCATAAACGGCACCATCTTCTCTACCACAGATGCCAGCCGGCCCACGCCGCCCAGAAAGATAAAGGCGGCAATGGCTGCCAGAACCAGTCCTACCGTAACCGGAGGAATCTCCAGCCCCCTGGCTGCAAACACTTCAGAAAAAGCGCTTCCGATGGAATTTGACTGTACCATATTTCCGCAGAATCCAAGGGCCACAATAATAAACACGGCAAAGCATCCGGCCAGCACCTTTCCCAGGGTGCCGCGGAAAGCCGCCCGGATATAGTAAACCGGACCTCCGGTAACTTCTCCGTTCTCTGTGGTCCTGTACTCCTGAGCCAGCACCGCCTCTGCATAGATGGTGGCCATGCCGAAAAAGGCGCTGAGCCACATCCAGAAAATAGCCCCGGGGCCGCCGCTTAACAGAGCCGTCGCCGCGCCGGTAAGATTTCCCGTTCCCACCTGGGCTGCTATGGCTGTAGCCACCGACTGGAAAGGCGTCATCTCCCCTTCTCCCGCGGTCTTATCGCCGGATACCATATGTCCGAACACCAGCCGCAGACCTTCTTTAAACTTCCGCACCTGCACAAATTTCAGCCGGATCGTGTAGTAAATGCCGGTGCCGCATAAAAGCACGATCAGCACCACATTCCACAGGTAATCGCTGGCCTTCGTCATAACCTCATTCAGTAATTCCATTCTGTCTTATCCTCGTTTCTTCTTTTGCACTGTTCCCTCTGCTGTCTTTCAGGCAGCGGACATTGCCTTTCTTTACATACTTTTCTATCATATCATAGAACCGGAGACCAGACCAGAGATTTTTGCAAAATGAAAATCTCCCCTCCGGCATCGGGCGCATTTTCTTCTGCCCGGGTCCCGAAGGGGAGCGGCTGTGTTACATCTTACATAAGAGACTCATACAGAGCCTTGATTTCTTCTACAGAGGTATCGCGGGGATTACCGGGACGGCAGGCATCTGCATAGGCGGATTCTGCCAGGAACTGCACATCCTCCGGCTTTACGATTTCCTTTAAGTCAGCCGGGATTCCCACATCCTGAGACAGCTTCTTAACGGCGTCAATGGCTGCCTTCCGGTATTCTTCCTGGGTCATCTCCTCGGTTCCTTCCACACCCATGGCTTTGGCGATGTATTTGTACTTGTCACCGGTGGCCGGAGCATTGTACTCCATAACGGTAGGAAGAATAATGGCATTTGCCACACCGTGAGGGGTATCATATAAAGCACCCAGAGGATGAGCCATGGAATGAACAATGCCAAGTCCTACATTGGAGAAGCCCATGCCGGCAATGTACTGTCCCAGGGCCATCTGTGTCCGGCCCTCGGTGGTATTGTTTACCGCATCCCGCAGAGATTTGGAAATAATTTCAATGGCCTTTAAGTGGAACATGTCGGTCATCTCCCATGCCCCCTTGGTGATATAGCCTTCAATGGCATGGGTCAGCGCGTCCATACCGGTAGCGGCAGTCAGACCTTTGGGCATAGATGCCATCATATCCGGGTCAACGACAGCTACAACCGGAATATCATGTACATCTACACAAACCATCTTACGATTCTTTTCCGCATCGGTAATTACATAGTTAATGGTAACCTCTGCGGCAGTTCCGGCTGTGGTGGGAACCGCAATAATCGGAACGCACTTATTCTTAGTGGGCGCCGTGCCTTCCAGACTTACCACATCCTCAAACTCCGGGTTGGCAGCAATAATGCCGATGGCCTTGGCCGTATCCATGGAAGAGCCGCCGCCGATGGCAATCAGATAATCGGCTCCCGACTCCCGGAATGCTTTCACACCGGTCTGCACATTTTCAATGGTGGGATTGGCCTTAATGTTTGAATAAATCTCGTATACCAGCCCTGCCTCATCTAAAACATCCGTAACTTTTTTCATTACATTAAATTTAATCAGATCCGGATCGGAGCAGACAAAAGCCTTTTTAAATCCCCGTCCCTTGGCTTCGTTTGCAATTTCCTGAATGGCCCCCGCGCCATGATAAGAAGTTTCATTTAACACAATCCTATTTGCCATGATCATCTTCTCCTTTTTGTTAATATTATAACAAAGAGAAGAACAGAAAGAAAGTTACAATCCCTTCTATCTGTCACTTTTCTCCTGCGAAAAAATAATATATGATCCGGCAGATTCCGCAAGTGCCCCCGCTCTCCGGCATCTGCGGAAATCCGACAAGACGCGTCACTGGCGCGTCTTGCTGGATACTTCGTAACAAAAAGAAACCGGAAGTGCGCGCCCTGTCTGGCGTATCCTTCCGGCTTCCCCTCCAGAATCTCTCCTGCCTGGAATATTCTGATTTTCAATTTCTGCATCCGGCGCATCCCCAGCACCGCCGGCAGCCGTCCCAAAGCTGCCATCTATTCCAACTACTCTTGATCCCCCGCCTTTTAAGGTCTGCTCCTCTCCCCTGCGAGACGTCAGACCCAAAAGCAATATCGGCACCGCACATACCCTCCGCATCTTAATCTGCCGGATACCGGCGCAGATACTGAAAATCATCTGCTTATGCTGCAGGTTATTGATCCGGCGCTGCTTTCTTTTCGGTCATCGGCCTCCCGCAGCTGCTTCCGTATCCGGCTTAAGGTAACCGGCGTCATATTGAGAAAAGACGCTATGTGACGGTTTGCGATCCGGTCAACAAGCCCGGGATATTTCCGCAAAAACCATTGGTACCGCTCCACAGCCGGCAGACTGCAGATCACCCGTTTTACCTCCATATGGTATTCTCCGGACCACTGGAGATTTTGATTATAAAGCTGCATCACAGATGAATACTGCTTCATCAGTGTTATCAGCTCCCCTGCCGGCAGGCAGAAAATCTCACTGTCTGCAAGCGCCTCCGTGCTGGCCGGCGCGCTGGCCAGAATATCCGAACCCGGCATCAGCGACAATCCGCTCTGGCAGACAATGCAGTCTGTAATGTCTCTTCCTTCCATATCAAAGAAAAAGCTGCGGAATATGCCGTGGACCAGGATCGCAACGCATCCCGGCTTCTCTCCTTCCCGAAAAAGCAGCTGTCCTTTCCTGATATAGCGTATCTCGGCAATCTGACGGACTTTCCTGAGAAGTTCCGGATCATGTAAGCCAAGTACGTCTGTCAAAAAGTCATCTATCTGCATGTCCTGCACCGCCTCTGCAACATCATTAATACTATAAGGGATTTCCTGGTTTTTTTCATTATCCCATGTTAATAACAGAAAAAATTCCTGTTGTTTCTCACCATTCTCTTATCTTCCCGGAAGACTGTGCCGCCGCTTCCCCATCCTCCCGGTGTGCCCGCGGCTCCTCCAGCAGACCCAGCCGCACAAACTCTTCCTCGAGCTTTCTGGGCATGGCCTCTACCAGAAAGCCGGCCAGCTCTTCCGGAGTAAATTTCATTCCGGTCAGCACCCATTTCACAGTCATATACACAGATCCCCTGCAGTACATTTCCAGCAGAAACCGGGTCTCCTCATCGGGAACCTGATGGGTCTTTTCCATAATCTTATCCAGGTAAAACTGCAGGATCAGATCAAAATCATGCTCCTTTAAAGAATTCCTGTCATCGGAGCGGAAGGCTCCGCAAAAAAACACCCGCTCCTGCCGGATAAAATGAAATTTCTTAACCAGGCCGTCATATACTGTGGTTCCCTGTCCCATCCGGTCCTGTCTCTGATCCGGAGAAAGGCCTTTGTCCATCTCCTGGGTTCTGTCCTTTTCCTCCATCCCGCACTCTCCCTGTCTCACTTCTCTTCTGTTTCTTCATTCTACCTTATTTTCAGAAGAAATACAATCCTTTGTGAATCTTGCACATTGGCCCCGCCTGTGATAAAATGGCTCCATCATTGACTGATGTTCATATTCAAAATACGGAGGAAAGAAATGGAAGCTGCATCTGTACGCATTAAAAAAGGCGCCGGACGTTCCCTGAAAGCCGGCGGTTCCTGGATATATGACAATGAAATTGACTGCATCACCGGCCAATGTGAGGACGGTGATCTGGTAAAGGTGGAAGATTTCGATGGTTATCCCCTGGGGCAGGGATTCCTTAACCGGAAATCCACCATCTCCATCCGCATGCTGACGCGGAAAAAGGATGTAACCATCGATGAAGCATTTATTGAAATACGGGTAAGAAATGCCTGGGAATACCGGAAAGCCACCGTGGACACCAGCAGCTGCCGCATCATCTTCGGCGAGGCTGACTTTCTGCCTGGTATGGTCATTGACAAATTCGAGGATGTGCTGGTAGTGGAGTCTCTTGCTCTGGGAATCGACCGGCTGAAACCGCTGATCTTAAAATCTCTGGAGAAGATTCTTTCTGAGGACGGTATTGCCATCCGCGGCATCTACGAGCGCAGCGATGCCAAAGTACGTCTCCGGGAAGGGATGGAGCGGTATAAGGGATTTCTCAGCCAGCCCTTTGATACCAAAGTGGAAATCGTGGAAAACGGAGTCCGCTATCTGGTGGATGTAAAGGACGGCCAGAAGACCGGATTTTTCCTGGATCAGAAATACAACCGCCTGGCCATCCAGCGGCTGTGTCCGGGAAAGGACGTCCTGGACTGTTTCACTCATACCGGCTCTTTTGCCTTAAATGCAGGCATTGCAGGAGCAGCATCGGTTCTTGGCGTGGATGCCTCCCAGCTGGCCATCGATCAGGCCAGGGAAAACGCTGCGCTTAACGGCCTTTCTGACCGGGTAGAATTCCGCTGCGCCGATGTTTTCGAACTTCTCCCGGAGTTGGAGGCCCAGGGGCGGCAGTTTGACGTGGTGATCCTGGATCCGCCTGCCTTCACCAAATCCCGGAATTCCATCAAAAATGCAGTAAAAGGATATCGGGAGATCAACCTGCGGGGCATGAAGCTGGTGCGCGACGGCGGTTTTCTTGCCACCTGTTCCTGTTCTCACTTTATGGATCCTCAGCTTTTTGCAAAAACCATACGGGAGGCGGCCGCCGGCGTACACAAGCGTCTGCGCCAGGTGGAGTATCGGACCCAGGCGCCGGACCATCCCATTCTCTGGTCCGGCGATGAATCTTCCTATTACCTGAAGTTTTATATCTTTCAGGTGGTGGATGAAAAATAGGGTGTCGATTTCCTGACAATCTCATGAAAACAGCCGGAGCATATCCTTTCGCTCCGGCTGTATCTGCATCCGTATTAATAATTGATTATGAATTAAAAAGAATGATTCTCTCAGCTGCACCATCTGCGTCCAGCCAGATCAGGCATTTTCTTCCCTGGGTCAGGTCCTGAAGAGTTACCATCTGTCTGGTAAGGTATGGGGTGATGGAACAGTCTGCCGGAACCGTAATGGTATGGCCGTCAACGGTGGTCAGCGTATATCCGCCCTGTCCATTGTCCTCCAGATCAGACGCCACGGTAGCATACAGCGGAATGGAACCGTCTGCCGGAATGTTTACAAATACAACAGAAGCAGTCATCTGCGGCGGCAGACTCATGGTCATAACCGGTCCGGCATATACGGTAACGGCATTGCCGTTTACAATCTGGTCCTGTCCTGCCGGCATTCCGGTAACACAGTCTAAGATCAGCGTCTGCTCCGGATCAATATGGATTACCACATCCCCCTGATAGCCGTTTGTAGTCTGGCTGTTAAAGGAAAACTGATCTTCGCCGGTCTCGGTTATGGTTCCCCACATCCGCATGGGCTGAAGCTGGGGCTGCAGGCTCTCTTCTGCTGCTGTATTTCCCGCTGCCGCTGTATCTTCCGCTGCCTCTGTGCTTTCTGCGGCCTGTCCGCTCTCAGCCGCAGCCACCTGGCGGGTTCCGTCTTCCACGCGAATAATCTGATTGGCTCCTCCGAAGGAAACCAGAGCAGTTCCTGCGCCGAATGCCATGATCAGTCCTGCAGTAATAATAACGTTTCTCTTTCTCATAATCTTTCCACTCCTTTATGTTTTTTGAAGCACGCAGACTTTCTTTTTTGCTTTTCGATTGTTCATTTCAGACATCAGCTTGCCTTCCGTCTGCATTTATATTATAATTGACCAATGATTACTGGTCAATTTACGAATGACTTACATTACTTAAGATTTTGTTGACAAATTATGGAGGTTTATTACCATGGGTTTCGAATTCATCACCAAGCTCCCCACGCCGGGTGAGATCCGGGAACAGTACCCCCTCCCCCTGGAACTGGCGGAGGTTAAGAAAAAGCGGGATCAGGAAATTGCCAAAGTGTTCACCGGAGAAAGCGACAAGTTCCTCCTGATCATCGGTCCCTGCTCTGCGGATAATGAAGACGCCGTCTGCGATTATGCCAACCGCCTGGCCCGTGTACAGGAACAGGTAGCAGATAAGATCATTATCATCCCCCGCGTCTATACCAATAAGCCCCGCACCACCGGCGAAGGCTACAAAGGCATGCTCCATCAGCCGGACCCGGAAAAGAAGCCGAACATGCTGGAAGGCATTCTGGCGATCCGGCACATGCACATGCGGGTTCTTCGTGAAACCGGCATGACCACCGCCGACGAAATGCTTTACCCTGAAAATCTGCGTTACCTGTCTGACATGATGTCCTACATCGCCGTAGGCGCCCGTTCAGTGGAAAATCAATATCACCGTCTGGTATCCAGCGGCTGCGATGTGCCGGTAGGTATGAAGAATCCCACCAGCGGCGATCTTTCCGTTATGTTAAATTCGGTTTACGCGGCCCAGCACAGCCATGATTTTATCTTCCGCGGCTGGGAGGTAAAGTCCGCAGGAAATCCTCTGACTCACACCATTCTCCGCGGCGCAGTAAACAAGCATGGCCAGTGCATTCCCAACTATCATTTTGAAGATCTGGAGCTTTTGTATCAGCTTTATACGGAACGCGGAAACCTGCAGCATCCGGCCTGCATCGTGGACACCAACCACTCCAATTCCAACAAACGCTACATGGAACAGATCCGTATTTCCAAGGAAGTACTTCACAGCCGCCGTCACGCCTCCGAAATCCGTTCTTTCGTAAAAGGATTGATGATCGAAAGCTACATCGAACCCGGCGCACAAAAGATCGGAGAGGGCTGTTACGGCAAATCCATCACCGATCCCTGTCTGGGCTGGGAAGATTCCCAGCGCCTGATTTATGAAATCGCGGAAGGACTGGTGTAAAAAAAGTACGGCAGCTGCCCCGCAAAAGTCCGGCGGCAGACTATACGATTAAAGCCCCTGAAATCCGGTTTCGGCATAATGCCGGGTCAACGGTTTTCAGGGGCTTTTCCTTTCTTTATCTGCAGACAAAACTGTCGATCATTTTCTGGATATTGGGAAGGCCTGCAATCAGAACCCAGTTTTCATCAAAGAGCCGCACAATGGAGGGCGCCTGCATAACGCCGTATTTACGCGCCAGCTCCGGCTGCTCTTCAGCCAGCACATAGATGAAGGGAATGCCTGCTTTTTCAAGCTTTGCCCTGGCTGCGCGGCAATTGGGGCAAATTCTGGTGCCGAATAAAAGAAGCTTTTCCGGTGCTTCGCATTCTGCCTGATTCTTAGGGCTATTCTCCGGCTCCGTGGATGACATCCGGACGGCATGGCGCAGCGCTCCGGCATCCGTTTCCAAAATCTCCTTCTTTAAATCCCCGTCACGGCCAATATAATACGTCTTTCTCTGCTTAAATTCCTGGGCCTTTCCGTCATTCCAGTTCTGTACCGGGCGGTAATATCCGGTGATCCGGCTGTAGACCTCGGTCTTCTGGCCGCAGATGGGGCATTCATACTGCTCTCCCGACAGATAGCCGTGATCCCTGCAGATGGAATAAGTGGGCGATAACGTGTAATAAGGAAGACGGTAATTTTCCGCGATTTTCCGCACCAGGGAGGCTGCTGTCTGCCATCCGGACAGCCGTTCTCCCAGAAATGCGTGGAATACAGTGCCGGAAGTATAAAGAGTCTGCAGCTCATCCTGCACATCCAGAGCCGTAAACAGATCCTCTGTATAGCCTACGGGAAGATGGGAACTGTTGGTATAGTAAGGCGTTCCCCCCGGCTCTGCAGCAGTAATAATATCCGGGAACTGCTCCACATCATGCTTTGCCAGACGGTAGGCCGTGGACTCTGCCGGCGTGGCTTCCAGATTATACAGATCGCCGTATTCCTCCTGGTAATCACTGAGCCGTTCCCGCATGTGATTTAACACATCTCTGGTAAACTGCTGGGTCTTTTCGTGGGTCATGTCCTTGCGGATCCATCTGGCATTCAGGCCCGCCTCATTCATTCCCACCAGTCCGATGGTGGAAAAATGATTCGCAAAAGATCCCAGATACCGCTTCGTGTAAGGATACAGCCCCTCATCCAAAAGCCGGGTAATGACGGTGCGCTTCACCTTCAGGGAACGGGCAGAAATGTCCATGAGCCGGTCTAAGCGGCGGTAAAAGTCCGCTTCGTCAGATGCCAGGTAAGCAATCCGCGGAATGTTGATGGTCACCACGCCCACAGATCCAGTGCTTTCCCCGCTTCCGAAATATCCGCCGGTCTTTTTGCGGAGTTCCCGCAGATCCAGACGGAGACGGCAGCACATGCTCCGCACATCGCTTGGCTCCATGTCGCTGTTGATATAATTGGAAAAATAAGGCGTTCCGTACTTGGCAGTCATCTCAAACAGCAAACGGTTATTTTCCGTATCGGACCAGTCGAAATCCCGGGTAATGGAATAAGTAGGAATGGGATACTGGAACCCCCGCCCATTGGCATCCCCCTCGATCATGATCTCAATAAAGGCCTTATTGACCATATCCATCTCTTCTTTGCATTCGCCGTAGGTAAAGGACATTTCCTTTCCGCCTACGATGGCAGGCTGGTCTGCCAGATCTGCCGGCACCGTCCAGTCCAGAGTAATATTGGAAAAAGGCGCCTGGGTACCCCAGCGTGACGGCGTATTTACCCCGTACACGAAGGATTCGATGCATTTTTTTACCTGCTCATAAGTCAGATGGTCCATCTTCACAAAAGGCGCCAGATAGGTATCAAATGAGGAGAAAGCCTGGGCGCCTGCCCATTCATTCTGCATGATACCCAGGAAATTTACCATCTGATTGCAGAGCGTAGAAAGATGCTTTGCCGGTGCAGAAGTAATCTTCCCCGTGATTCCGCCCAGCCCTTCCTGAATCAGCTGCTTTAAAGACCAGCCGGCGCAGTATCCGGTCAGCATGGACAGATCGTGGATGTGGATCTCCGCATTCCGATGGGCATTGGCAATCTCATCGTCATAGATCTCCGACAGCCAGTAATTGGCGGTAATGGCCCCGGAATTGGACAGGATCAAACCTCCCACCGAATAGGTAACGGTGGAATTCTCCTTCACCCGCCAGTCATTGACATGGAGGTAGTTGTCCACCACTTTTTTATAATCCAGCAAAGTCGACTGCATATTCCGAAGCTTCTCCCGCTGGCGGCGGTAAAGGATATAGGCCTTTGCCACATCGGCATAGCCGGCCTGGCTTAACACCGTCTCCACGCTGTCCTGGATATCTTCCACGGCAATATAACCGTCCTTGATCTTCGGTTCAAAGTCCGCCGTAACCTTTAAGGCCAGCAGATCAATCACGGAACTGTGGTATTTCCGCTCCACTGCCTCAAATGCCTTGGTAATGGCTTTCGCTATTTTCTGAATGCTGAATTCTGCTGTTTTTCCATCCCGCTTTACCACTTGATACATCTCCATTGCATACCCCTCCTGTCAAAATAGATCCTGCACAGCTGCCGGGCCCACCGCCCGAAGAACAAATCCGATACCATCGAGTATATCACAATATGTATTGCCATTCAAGCAAAACACACACAAGATATAGTTTATAAACCACCCTAAATCCCCATTTTACGTCCGAAGCGCCGCCGCCGGACAGTATCTCTGCGCCGCTTTAAGCATCTCCTTAAGCTCGCCTTCCGAAAACGGCCCCAGGCCCTCCGGGGCCAGGACATGCCCCGAGTCCAAATAGTTCTGCAGATACCAGGGCGCATCTCCCCGGATCCATCTGCCGATCTCCTCCACATCCTCCAGCTTGTGAATCCCTTTTACCAGCGTAGTGCGCACCTCAAAGGGCACAGAGGACGTGCGGAGAATGCGGAGACTTTCCTCCAGCGCCGGCAGGATGCCTTCACAGCCGCATCCCGTCGCCTGTCCGTATTTTTCCCGGCTGTGTTTGATATCCATGGCCACATAATCAATGAGCCCGTCTCTTAAAAGAGCCTTCAGTCTCCCCGGAAAGCTTCCGTTGGTATCCAGTTTGATCCGATATCCCAGTGCCCGGACCTTCTGCAGGAATTCTCCCGCATCTTTCCATAAAAGGGGCTCGCCGCCGGAAAGCACCAGCCCCTCCAAAAGTCCCTGCCGTTTCTGCAGGTAACAAAGTATCTCCTCTCTGGAAGGCCCGTCCATACCGGCCTGTCCCCGTAAAAGACCTGCATTGTGACAAAATGGGCAGCAGAAATTGCAGCCCACTGTGAAAACAATGCAGGCCATGTGACCGGGAAAGTCCAGAAGGGTCAGTTTCTGAAATCCGCCGATTCTCACGCCTGCATCTCCTCATTTGCTTTTATTTTTCCTGTTTTTTGGGTTCTCTCTGTCGGTCCCTGCCGTCACCGGCCCACTTACGTGGCCAGGGCCGATATACCGAAATAGGCCAGCACCACGATTCCCAGAACGATCCGGTAATAACCAAAGAACTTAAAGTCATGATTCCGGATGTAGCCCATCAGGAATTTAATGGAATACACCGACACCAGGAACGCTACCACCATGCCCAGAAGCATATAAAAAACCTGCGGGCCGGTAAAGCTGTTTCCATCCATAAAGAAAGAAACGATCTTTAACAGGCTGGCTCCCAGCATAACCGGAATTCCTAAAAAGAAAGAAAATTCCGCCGAAACGCTTCGGGAACAGCCCAGAAGCATGGCCCCCAGAATGGTGGAACCGGATCTGGATGTACCGGGAATCAGACTGAGCAGCTGAAACAATCCGATATAAAGGGCCGTCTGAAATGTGATCTGGCTGGTCTTCTGAACAGGAAACCGTACGTTTTTATTGCGGTTCTCCAGAACAATAAAGAGTACGCCGTAGATGATCAGCGCCGCAGCTACCACATAGGCATTCATCAGGTGCTCTTCCATCCAGTCATTAAACAGAATTCCCAGAACCGCGGCCGGAATACATGCCACGACAATCTTCACCCACAAAATCAGCGTAGCCTCCCGGGCCGCAGCTTTCTTTCTCCTTGAAAATGGATTCAGCTTGTCAAAATACAAAAGAACCACCGCCAGAATGGCTCCCAGCTGGATCACCACAAAAAATACATCCAGATACGCTTTCGGCTGGTCCATGTGGATGATCTCATCTACCAGTATCATGTGGCCGGTACTGCTGATGGGAAGCCATTCGGTAAAGCCCTCCACGATACCCTGGACAATCACCTTTAAAATCTCTACTAAGCTCATATTTATCCTCCATGTACGGCCAGCTTTTCCCGTGTTTTCCTCTCTCCGGGCTGCATGGCCATTTTCCCTTTACGGCCTGTGAATGTTTTCAATCTGCCAGTCAATGGGTTCCAGGCCGTTTTCCTTCAGGAATTCATTGGTCCTGCTGAAATGACGGCATCCGAAAAATCCCCGGTATGCAGACAGCGGACTGGGATGAGGCGCCTCCAGAATCAGGTGTTTTGGATTATTCAGCATGGCCTTCTTCATCTGAGCGGGACGGCCCCATAAAAGAAAGACAATGGGACGGTCCTGCTCATTCAGCACCCGGATCGCCGCATCCGTAAACTCCTCCCATCCGATATTCCGATGGGAATTGGCTGCATGGGCGCGAACCGTAAGGACGGTATTTAAAAGCAGCACACCCTGATCCGCCCATTTTTTCAGATAACCATTGTCCGGTATGTAGCATCCCAGATCATCCTTCAGCTCCTGATAAATATTGACCAGGGACGGAGGGATTTCCACATCCGGCTTTACAGAAAAGCAGAGGCCGTGAGCCTGCCCTTCTCCATGGTACGGATCCTGGCCCAGGATCACTACTTTCACCTTATGCAGCGGCGTAAATGCAAATGCATTGAAAATATCGTCTGCCGCCGGGAAAATCCTTCTGGTTTCGTATTCATGCTTTACTGTATCGTAAAGCTTCCGGTAATAAGGCTTTCTGAATTCCCCCCGAAGAGGTTCCAGCCAGTCATTATCAATCGCAGCCATCCTTCTTAACCTTCTTTCGTAATCATCTTTTAATTATGCCGCATCACCCAGACTACTTCAGCCCCGATGCCTTAATCCTCATGGGCACGCCCCGGTCCGACAGATATTCTTTCAGCCTGCCGATTTCCAGCTCCTTATAATGGAAAAGAGATGCCGCTAAAGCTGCATCCGCTCCGCCTTCCGTCAAGGCCTCGTAAAAATGCTCCATGGTTCCCGCTCCGCCGGAAGCGATCACCGGAACCGATACAATATCTGCCACAGCTCTGGTCAGCGGGATGTCATATCCGGCCTTGGTGCCGTCACAGTCCATACTGGTCAGAAGGATCTCACCGGCCCCCATGCGGCAGGCCCGGTCCGCCCACTCCAGAACATCCAGCCCCGTATCGATGCGGCCTCCGTTCTTATAGACATTCCATCCGGAGCCGTCTTCCCTCCGTTTGGCATCGATGGCCACCACTACGCACTGGCTGCCGAATTTGTCCGCCGCCTGAGAGATCAGTTCCGGTGTATTAATGGCCGAAGAATTAATGGAAATCTTATCTGCACCCTCCCGCAGAAGCATGCGGAAATCCTCCACGGTGCGGATGCCGCCGCCTACGGTAAAGGGGATGAAGATCTTCTCAGCCACCCTCCGCACTAACTCCACCGCCGTATTCCTGCCGTCGGAAGTAGCGGTAATATCCAGGAAAACCAGTTCATCGGCTCCTGCCTTGTCATAGGCCGAACCGACTTCCACCGGATCTCCCGCGTCTTTAAGGTTTACAAAATTTACGCCTTTCACCACACGGCCGTTATTTACATCCAGACAAGGTATGATTCGTTTGGTAAACATAATGCCTCCTAAGATAACTGAATAAAATTCTCAAGGATCCGAAGTCCCACATCGCCGCTTTTTTCCGGATGGAACTGGCAGGCGAATACATTCTTTCGTTCTACGGAAGCATGAATGGGAACGCCGTACTCAGTGGATGCCGCAACAATGGCCTCATCCTCCGCCTTCAGATAATAGGAATGTACAAAATACACGTAAGAATCCTGGGGGATTCCCTGAAAGAGCCTGGCCCCCTCTGTAATGTGCAGGGAATTCCAGCCCATATGCGGAATCTTAAGACCGGCACCATCCGGAATCCGCAGAATCTTTCCCGGAAGAATTCCCAGGCCCTTTACTCCCGGACTCTCCTCACTGCTTTCAAAAAGCAGCTGGAGTCCCAGGCAGATTCCCAGAAAAGGCGTTCCCTTTTCAACGATCCGGCCGATTACCTCTTCCAGACCGTACTGCCTGAGCCGTCCCATGGCATCTCCGAAAGCACCTACCCCCGGCAGAATCACCTTGTCCGCCTCAAGCAGAATCCGGGGATCCCTGGTGACCACCGCTTCCTGTCCCAGGAACAGAAGGGCCTTCTCCACACTCTTTATATTTCCTGCATCATAGTCAATAATTCCGATCATCTCGTCCCGTCCTTTTCGTGCAAGTTTTCCGTTTCTTCTCACTGATGCCCTGAAATCCCCAGCACGGCATCATTACGAAAATATTTTAACACAGCTTTTACAGCCGCACAATGCGTTCTTTCCTAAAATTTTCCTTTGATAAATGACAGAGAATTCGCTGCCACCGGAGTCGCCCGCTCTCCAATCTCCTGGCTGACCTGGTATAAATGTTCATGGATCCGGAACATCCGGGATTTCTGATTGAAAAATACCGTCTTTTCAAAGGGCCAGCGTATCACTGTGGGTGTCCGGAACCCTTCCCCCAGTTCCAGCACCAGAAGCTTCCGGTTCAGTGTAGCAGAAAGCCATGTCTGATAGGTTTTCCACATAGGAAGATAGCCTTCTTCCACATAATTTTCCGCCTGGATGGTGTTTTCCACAAGAGGCCCTTTGCAGTGGGGACAAACCTTTTCCGAAAGTTCTGTCTCTTTCCACACTTCCTTTACACATGCGCTCCGGCACTGATAAAGATGGCGGTTTCCGCAGGGCGCCACAATCCGGTCCCGGTTCAGTTCCGTCTCCCAGATCTCACCATCCGTCAGCGTAGTCACAATGAAGTAATCTTTCTCTTTTATCAATTCATATAACTGCTGATACCCTTCCCTTACTTCCGAAATCCGCACTGGATCTGCATTTTCCGGGATCTTCCACTCGCCGCCGATTCCCACCAGCACTTTCTCGGCCCCGGCAAGCTGCTCTTTCAGTTCTTTGTAAATATTTTCTTTGTCCATATTCTGTTCCATGTTCCTGTATTCCTCTCATCCAGCCGCTCTGGGGCCTTTGGTGATTTTTTATGACTTCCGTCCGTCATATTCCACGTAATGGTGGACCTTTTTCCTGGCAAGGCGGTACTGCTCCAGGCTCATGGTCATCTTTCCATGGCTCATGGTCACCAGGCCGTCCTCCTCCAGGCGCTTTATGGTACGGTTCAGCGTCTTTACCGTAACCCCGCATTCTTCGTAAAGATCCTGCCTGGTTTTTTTTACCGTGATCTGCTTTTTTTCCTCGATCCCCTGGGCCGCAGCGTATTTCAGCACGTAATCCAGCAAAATAAACTGCGGCGGATAAAACAGCCGGGCTCCCCGGTTATAAGAGGAACGGTAAAGTTTCAGCGCTACCTTCCCTGCCACCAGCCGCAGGAAATGGATATCCTGGGCGATCCAGTCCTCAAAATCTTTTCGCCTGAAATAAATAACCGTAGTCTCTGTCAGCGTCTCTATGGTCACAGAGGTCCGCTCCATCCCCGCCAGGATCGTCACTTCCCCCACGAAATCAATGGGTTCGTTTTTCTCGATCATATACACGTTCCCATTCTGGAATTCATTAATTACCCGGTGCTCTCCCTTTGCCACAATACCGAAATAATCCAGCTTAAAATCCTTCTGATGAATAATGGTTCCCGGAGGATACACACGAATCGTATATCGTTTTTCCAGCCCGGCAGGCATATTCCGGAGGTACTCTTCCAGTTCCGGGACTTCCCTGACAAGCTCCTGAATGGTCATTTCTGCTCACCTCCGCCTTCCCAATTCCTTTTTTCTTCCCGCACCACATGGGGCAAAAGACTTTTTGAGTCCAACATCATTATATACAGAAAAAAATTCTCTGAAAAGTCCCATTTGTCCTTTTTTTCTCATTCCATTTGATTTACAATGCAGGTCAGAATTTTATTTCCGCAGGCAGACGCCAAAGACACCGGGCCGGCAGGTTCGGCCGGCATCTGCAGCGGCATACGAATGTTTAGGAGGAAAGATATGGAAAAGCAGTATCAGTATTCATCACCGGGCGAACGGTTTTGCAGCGAGTGGAAGATCTATGTGCTGGCCTTCGTCTTCATTGTCATTGCCGATTCCATCGGTCAGATTAATATTCCCCTGGGTGCAGGCAGGTTCATCCTGTTTCCCATCTTTTATTCCCTGATCCTGGGCGTCCTTTCCGGTCCCCAGGCTGCAAAAATCATCAGCAGCAAACAGGTCAAAGCAGCATCCAAGCTGGTAATCGTGGCCATCTGCCCCTTTATCGCCAAGCTGGGCATCAACGCAGGCGCAAGCCTGGAAACGGTGCTTTCTGCAGGTCCTGCCCTGATCCTTCAGGAATTCGGAAACCTGGGAACCATCTTCCTGTCTCTGCCGCTGGCACTCCTTTTGGGACTGAAACGGGAAGCGGTAGGCGCCACCCACTCCATTAACCGTGAAAGCAACCTGGCCCTGATCACGGACATTTACGGTCCCGATTCCCCGGAAACCCGCGGAAGCCTTTCCATATACGTAGTTGGCGGAATGGTCGGTACGATTTATTTCGGTTTTATGGTCTCCGTAATCGCTGCTCTGGGAATCTTTCATCCATTTGCCCTGGCTATGTCATCGGGAGCTGGTGCCGGCATCATGATGGCCAGCGCCACCGCATCCCTGACTGCCATTTTCCCGGAGATGGCCGAACAGATCGCCGCTCTGGCCAGCGCCAGCGAAACCCTGTCCGGAATCGACGGCATTTACATGACCATCTTTATCGGCCTGCCGCTGTGCAACTGGTTATATAAGGTACTGGAGCCGAAGATCCGGCCCTTTGCCCTGAAATCAAAAGAAGAAAAGGTATTGGAGGAATCGTAATGCGTTACATAGAATGGGCTGTTTTATTTGTAATTTCCGGTCTGGGCATCGCCCTGGCAAATTTCGTAGGTTTTCAGGTAGGTTTCCTGGAATCGCTCCCCGGTGTGGCGGTTCTTTTAATCATTGCTTTTCTGGGACTTGTGGCAAGCAAGCTGATTCCCGTAAAACTTCCTATTGTGGCTTTCGTCTCCATCATCGGCCTTCTGGCCGCCTGCCCGGCATCCCCGGTGCGGGAATTTGTCATTGAGTCCACCGGCAAGATCAACTTCACCGCTCCCCTTACTATGGTAGGCGCTTACGCCGGCATGTCCATCGGCGACCAGGTAAAAACCTTCGCCAGACAGGGATGGAAAATGATCCTTGTGGGAGTCTTTGTGATGACGGGAACCTTCCTGGGCTCCGCCATTATCTCCCAGGTTGTTCTTTCCCTGACCAATGTGATCTGAGAGGAGAATATCCATGACTGATTTATATATATCCGATGTTTCCCTGCTGCTCCCCGACGGCTCTGTGGCCCTGCATCAGGATGTGGCGGTGGAACAGGGTGTTTTCAAAAGCATCCGGCCCCACGGAAAGCCAAATGCAGAACTTCCGGCAGGTTCTCAGCCCGATGAAATGCCTGGCGGCTGTCAGCCGAAAACCTTCATAAAGGGTTCCGGGAAGCTTCTGATGCCCCCGCTGGCAGACTGCCATATGCACACCGGACAGCAGCTTCTGAAAGGCCGGATCCTGGATGAACTTCCCATGATCTGGACCCGCATCATGCTGCCCTTTGAAAGCACACTGACACCGGAAATGATGACGTTAAGTGCCCAGCTGGCTGCCCTGGAAATGATCCTTTCCGGCACCGGCGCTTTTATCGATGCAGGAAGCTACCACATGGAAGCGGCGGCGGCCGTATATCTGGAATCCGGACTGCGGGGCATTCTCTCTGCCTCCACCATGGACCAGCCCGGCCTGCCGGACTCCATTGCACAGAATGCAGAGGAAGCCATCGCCCAGACGGACCGGCTGTATGATGCCTTTCACGGCCGCGGTCTCCTTAAAGTGGCATACTCTCTCCGCTCCCTTCTTTCCTGCTCTCCACGGCTCATAAAAATGGCCGGAGAACGCGCCGAAGAAAGGGATACTATGCTGCAGGCACACATGAATGAATATCCCAATGAAGTAAACTACTATCTCCAGCATTTTAAATGCCGTCCCATAGAATATCTGGATTCCCAGGGAATCTTAAGTCCCCGCTTTTTAAGCGCCCACAGCCTCCTGCTTTCTGCCAGGGAAGAAGAACTGCTGGCCAAAAGGGGCAGTAACGTCTGCCACTGTCCATTCAGCAACTGCGGCAAGGGCGCACCAGATACGCCGGGACTGTTAAGCCGGGGCGTGACAGTGGGGCTTGGCACCGACGGCGCAGCCCACGGCGGCTTAAGCCTCTGGAATGAAATGAAAATCTTCCGCTCCGTTATGAATGTAAAATGGGGTGTTTCCACCGCCGATCCGGCCATTATGCCCGCAGCCCGGATTCTTTCCATGGCTTCTCAAAACGGCTATAAGATCATGGGCATTCCGGAAGGCGGCATGATAAAGCCTGGCGCCCCTGCTGATTTTATCACAGTGCGCATGGACCAGCCGCATCTGTATCCCACGGGAAATCCGGTAAATACGCTGTTGGAGTGCGTCACCGCCGCCGATACCGCCGATATGGCTGTAGGCGGAAAACTCCTGATGAAAGACCGTCAGGTCCTTGCGCTGGATCAGGAGAAAATCCTCTTTGAGGCCAGAAAATACATGGAACGCCAGGTCAGCCTGCAGACCGGACTCTCCTCCATCCTCTGCCCCAGTTCTTCAGAAAGGCGGGCATTACGATGACAACGTTTCTGATCCTGGCAGTAAATCTTCTGGTGGGCATCTGCATCGGTCTCACCGGAATTGCCGGTTTCCTCCTTCCTATGTTTTACACCGGATTCCTGGGAATGGGGACCGTGGATGCTCTGGCATTAAGTTTTGCCGCCTTTTTCATCTCCGGCATTCTGGGCTCCTTTAATTATTTCCGAAGCGGAAATCTGGACTTAAAGTCCGGCGCCGCCCTCTCTGCCGGCAGCCTGGCAGGCGCGGTTTTTGGAGTAAACTTAAATCTCCTGATTCCGGAAGATATCATCAAGATTCTGCTTTATCTGGTGGTGCTTTTATCCGGCATTTCCATCCTGGTCCGCGAGCAGATGGCAAAAGCGAAAGACCGGAAAGGGGCAAGCGCAGGCAGAAGACAGACCGGCACAGTTCCCTCCCTTCCTGTAATGGGAACCGGCCGTATTATTTCCTACGTCCTCTTAGGCCTTGCAACCGGCGCGGTCTGTGCCGCGTCAGGAGCAGGCGGCCCGGTGCTGGTTATGCCGCTCCTTACCACCATGGGGTTCCCGGCCCACACGGCCGTGGGCATCGCCCTTTTTGATTCTATTTTTATTGCCATTCCCTCTATAGCCGGATATTTTTCCGCCGCGCCGGAACCGGCCGCACTTCTTGCCCTTCTTCCGTTTGTTCTGATTTTTCACGGGATCGGAGTGTACGCGGGAAGCAAGTATGCGGTGCGAATCAACCAGGGCGTTCTGAAGGCGGTTGTGGCTTCCGGATCGATCCTCATTGCCTGCGTGAAACTGGCTCCGCTGGTTCTTGTATAAAATACCTGATATGAAAAAGCCTGGGAAAACGGTGTGATCCGTCCCAGGCTTTTAAAAAGTCTTATTTTTTTTGTTTTCTATTTTTTCTTTGTGCTGCCCCCAAAAGGATCAAAAGCAGGAAACTTCCCGCAGATATTACAGCCAGAATCGTCACATAGGAATTATCTCCAGTTTTGGGAAGCAGAATGGCCAGCGGCACCTCTTCATCCGGAATCATCGTTGTAAGAGGCACATCGGTTTCGGTAATCACCGTTGGCGGATTTCCTCCCGGGCTTCCGCCTCCTGGATTTCTCGGGCTTCCGCCTCCCGGGTCTCCCGGACCTCCGCCTCCCGGCGTATTGTCATTCTGTGCCTGGACCAGGAATTCCCAGTCGATCTTCGTCAGCTGATCTGCATAAATACATGCACCGGTCACCGGATCACAGGTAATGCCCGGATCCAGCATCAATTCCACCTGTACTGTCTGGGATGCGCCAGGCTGCAGGTAACACAGCGGAACCAATTCCCGAAGATTCGTGCCTGTGTCATACGCTTTTCCTGTAACCTTTCCCTGGTAAATTACAGTATCCCCGATGCTCACCTTCATGGTGATCTTTTCCAGGAGTTCATCTTTAATCGCCTCCTGCTGGCGGGGAAGGATGCGCATATAAACCTGGAGCCGTTGATTCGATGTGGCGTTCTCAATCTTCAGACTGTCCTTGTAGATACCTCCGGGAACCATATCGGTAAAGCTCATGAACCAGTTGCCTTCTTCCTTTCCTTCCTCATTCCGGTAAGGAATATACTCCAGACTGTTTGTTCCCCGGTTCCGGACAATGGTCAGCTTCTTTTCCAGATCCGATGCATCGTAAACAGCCGGATCGGCAATTTCATTTGCCAGGTAATAAATAATCTCCTCGTGGAAACCGCCGGTAAAGGTATGCTCCACTGCCGCCTTCGTTGCCTGCACAGTCGTAGCCTTAATGTCCATAGTATAGCGGCATCCATCATATCCATATCTGGCATTGACTGCAGATTCCGTAACCAGCTTCCATCCCTCTTTGGTCTCCACATAGTAGCTGTCTTTGGAAAGAACGGTATTTTCCAGAAGCGGATTCATGGTCACGCTCTCTAAAAAGACCGGTGAATCTTCTCCGCTGTCAATCACACCAATATAATATAGAATATAGTTGCCGGTCTCAGAGGGATTCTCATCTGCAATCAGCCATTTTCCTCTGGCATCCGCCACGGAGTCAGCGTAGGGAAGCCCCAGCCTTAAGCCTTCCTCCTCTGCCTTTCCGGACTGCAGCACCATAACATTTTCCGGATTAAAGTGGAGGATCGCTGCATACTGCTGCGTACCCGCCTCCGGCGTAAAAGTCAGCGGAAGCGGTTCCCCCTCAAGGGGCGGAACCGGGATCTCGCTTCCCGATGCATCCACTGCGTATACATTTTCCCGCCGGATCCAGCTCTGGTGAATTTCAACTTTTGCGATGGCGGGAACGCCGCTTTCCAGTTCTCCGTCCTCGTCCTTCAGATTATTGGATACCCATACCTGTTTTTGTGTGGTAATGCCTGGCTGCCAGTCATCCGGCTGGCGGAAATTTTCTTCCAGACTGGTCCGGTATCTGGGAACCATGTACTCATTGCCGGTCTGTACCGCCTGAGACCAGGCCGCCAGTGTCGCCCCCGTCGATACAACCGCCAGAACTGCCAGGCAAAACATCATCATTCTGCCTTTTTTCATAATCTTATTCTCCTGTCCAATCGGATTCCTGCAGCCTTGCCTTGATTATCTGTGATATTTATTATGCCAGCTGCTCTAAATCATTTTCTTTATCATCGTGCTTTTGCATTACTTCTTCTTACCGCTGTCTCTTTCCTCTTCCTTCTCTGCCGTCCGGTCAAAAAGGATTCCCAGCACAAGGATCCCACCCATCACGCCGATGGCCAGAGGGTGCTTCCCGTAAGTAACAAAATATCCGGCAAAGGGAATGGCCCGCTCTGCAGCCCGGCCCGCCACATCCTGATAAGCCACCGGATTGGGATCCTCGGTGTTATTGGCATCTCCCTTTGTGATAAACTCCCCGGAAAGCTGCCGGTTCTCCACCACCCGGTGGGTCACCAGGGAGCCACCATCTCCTGCATGAAAGGTAATGATCTCCCCTGCCTGGATCTCTTCACAAGGTGTTTCTTTATAGTAGATAATGCTTCCCACCGGAAAGGCCGGCTCCATACTGCCGCTTAATACGACCACCGGGTGATATCCCAGGATGAGCGGAGCGGCAATAAGGAGATAGGCTGCAATGCATATGTATACGGGCCAGGAAAGGATGGTAAATAGTGTTCGTGTATGTTTCATGACAAATGTATGCCCTAAACCTCAAATATTTCTGGAAAAACCAGATTATTCTCCATCATTTCCTTGGGAGCCTGCAGTTCCCTGGCGATTTAAATCCAGATCATCCAGGTCTATGCCATTAATCACATCCTGAATATCTTGCGGTAAGCCCGTAAGAGATCCTTCTGTTCCGAAAGCTTCCGTCAATGCATCCGGTGTCGCCTGTACAAACTGAGAAGTTACTGTTAAAGTGTAATTGGCATCGGCATAACCAGTATGATCTTCATCCAGCAAACTCTCATTCTTGCGGAAAAGCTTCTGTTCATCTGTAATCCCCAAGGAAATGGCCATATCAATGGCGTCATAAAATCCATCATTATTTTCATCATCGATTGCACTTCCGCCAACAGTAATGCCATTAACCCTTCCGTCATCATCACGGGAAACCGTATATTCCGCCCACATGTTATCGGTCACATCACCTTGCGACATACCACTAGTTCCTACGTAGTAATAGTCCTTCTGTATATACTTTCCAAGGTCAATATTGGATGCCAGGGTTATAGAGTCCAGAAGATTTCCTGTTTCCTCTCCGCTGTAAAGAACTTCATTATAATACCAGTATCCATCATTCACATTATATGTCCACTTAGAACTACTTGTCAGATTCTTACGGACAACGGAATTATCCTCACCGCCAGCTGAATTAGAGACATCACCATCTTCATCATCAATCTGCTGTGCTGTAAATTCGCCGCTTGCGCCAGTTTCTGCTGCAAACGCAGTCAGTCCCTCGCTGCTGTGCCGGTCGATAATATCTCCGTCTGCATTCCGCCAAACTTCATCCATCTTAATTCGAACCATAACCGGATAATCGCCGGTATTTTTTGCGCCTACAACCTTATCGATAGTTGCGCCAGGCTTTAAATCATCCGTAGGAGGAGTATAATCCTCGATTACTTCATTGTCATAATGTCCGGTATTCAAAGGGTTCTCCAGGCTCACCGTCTGGTTGTAATACGCAAAGGTTCCTCCTACTACCGCTAATACGCCAAGTCCTGCCAGTGCTGTTGCTTTCTTACTCATCTTCTTCATATTCTGCCTCCTGTTTTCCTGTTTTTTATGTGCGTTCTCTGCTTTCAGCCTTCTGTAAGGGCTTATTATGATCACGCTTTTTATTATTTCAACCGCCTTCTCCGGCGGCAATAACCGCTTCTTTTCCTGCCTCTGTTTTTTTACTTCTGTGTCTCTTCTTCTCGGGTCAGCGTCCAGTCGAGTCCCAGGGCAGCATAATCAAATGTTTTTCCATCTCCAAATACCGTATTAACTGCCTGATTCGTGGCCTGTACGGTCTGGGCGGTAACCACTAAGGTGTATTCTGCGTTGCTGTAGCCTCCCAGCTCCGGATCGACCAGATTGGCAGCGGACTTCATATAGGTGATTCCCTGGCCCCCGTTTTCCGTCAGACGGTCATTCATTTCCGCCGTGGATATGTAATTGGCGTTGCTGTCGGTGGCAAATTCCACCCAGTCTTCGCTGCCGTCCTCCGGGCGGCTGTCTGTGGTGGCATAGTAGCGGATTTCCCGATATGCGCCCATGTCGATATTTTCCTCCAGGGTTACCCCGTCCAGGAGCTTTGTGGTCTCCGCTATGGTCTGGTTCCCGCCGGCATCTTCGCTGGCTCCCGGAAGGACTTTTTCGTAATAGTAGTATCCGTCCGCCGGATTATAAACCCATCCGCCGTCAGGAATCATGGTCTTATATACTACCGAATCATCTGCATCTATGCCGGTGAGCCCGTCCTGGGGATCGCCCTGGTATACGTTTTCGAATTTATTTCTGGCGCCCTGGGGATTTTCCGCTCCCAGCATGTCCTTATTTACCGTGGTGTCCATCTCATAAAGCGTATTTCCGGTAACCTTGCTTACCCATTTTTCCTGGAATTTCACCCGGACCACCACAGGGAGGCTTCCGGTATTCCGCACGGTCACATCCTTGTTTACCGATGTTCCCGGCTCCCAGTTTTCGCCGTCCGAAGGCTTGAATTCCTCCACCAGCTCGGTGTCATACGTGCCGGTATCAAAAATATTGGTCACTGACAATGTCTGGTTAAAGTAAGCAAAGGTTCCTCCTGCCGCCGCGGCTGCCAGAAGGCCTGCCAGCGCAGCTTTCTTTTTTGTCATCTTCATTTTCGTTCCTCCCCCTATTCATTCCCGCCGATTCTCTCGCTCCAGGTAAGTATGCCGCCTTCGCCTTCCGTCACATCCATATTCCACTGGGACTGTACGCTGAGTTCGCCATTCAGTTCCTCTACCGGCACGGCCTCTGCGTTGAAGGTCAGCTTGTATATCTTGTCGCTGTAATCAATATCGTGGCGGTCATTGGAAACTTCCGTGCTTAATTTGATGCTGTCCAGAATATCCTCTGTCGTCTCGCCAGCCGAGAGAATGCGCCGGTAATAGCGATATTTCGTGCCATCTGCGTCCGTAAACACCTGGCTCCAGTCAGCTGTGGAAACCGTATCTCCGCCTTCGGGCCATATGCCGTCTTTCCAGTTCTTTATCACGGTCTCTGTGGTATAGGGCTCGTCCAGAGGTTCGCTTTCTCCTTTGGCGTACCATGCTTCCTCCGGCGGCACCTCCACCCTAAGAAAGATATCCATCTCGCCGGTATTCTGAAAGGCTACTTTCTTGATCACCGTCTCCCCCGGCAGGAAAGAACTGTCCGGGTTAAACTCCTCCACCATCGCCGCGCCGCTGTGGCCGGTGGCAAAGGGATTGGCTAAGACGATGATGTCGCTGTAGTAGGCCCAGGTTATGCCGAAAGAGAGGAGCGCTGCAGCAGCTGCCAAAATGAGGGGTTTCGCCGAGAGTTTTTTTTCTTTTCTTTCTATCTTCACAAAACCACCTCCTACTCTGTCGTGGGCCAGCTAATGGAATAACCATACTTGCCCTCCTCGCCCCAGGCGCCGGATAAGTCCAGCTCCTTGTTAAAAAGTTTCTCGACCGCTGCTTCACTGACCTCTATGTCATCGCTGGCCTGCACCACCTCCATGGTGAAATGAAGCTGATATTTGGCCTTCTGATAACGTTCATCTTCGATCTCACCCAGATTAAATATAACATCATTCACCAAAAAACCTGTGTTCCGGTTTTCTTCACCGGATTTGCTTCCGGGGAGGACCTTCTTGTAGTAATACCAGCCATCGCTGCCTAACGTCCAGGAATCATCGGTAATTCCCTGCCAAACAGGTTCTGCAACTGATACGCTTTGGCCGTCTTCAGCTATGGCCTGATTGGGGAGGATGATGTCTTCACCCTCTCCATTCGATTCCAAGATCCAGGTTTCCGTACAGGC
>DVKS01000082.1 GCA_018715905.1 Candidatus Caccovicinus merdipullorum
CAAAGTCTGCTTTGCTTCCGCCAGGCAGCCAGTCCTCATACCATTCACCTCGGGCATTGGGATTCTCGCCCTTATCAAAATGGTATTCCGGATGAAAATACAGCCGCCGAGCATATGGTGTGGAAGATACAAGCCTCGCTCTTCCATTGCTGGAATCGGTATAATCTACAAAGGTACTCTCATTCTGCAGGTGTCCGCCTCCATGAACTACCTCTTTTACTGTTTTCCCTTTATATTCTCTTCCGTTCTTTGCAAATTGCCCTCTTTTTCCATAAACTTTTTTCTCTATTACTTCCGGATCATCAAACGGCATTACTTGAGCCTGCACTACTTCCGTATGCAGCGCTTCCGCAGTCTTCTCCAGCGCTGTTACAGCCGCCTGCGTCAGTTCCCGGATGCGCGCCATGTTCAGCTTCACCGTGGATTTCACCTGCATCACATCACCTCCAGTGTGCAATAGTTCACAGTACCGTCCGGATTCCGGTTCTTTGTTCCCTGGATAATCCGTCGTTCTTCTCCAAACACAGTAACTGTCCCGCCGCTGAGAGACGGCATGTCCGGCGCAATGTCTCCGGGGAACAGCGCTGTTCCGGTTATCTGTACCAGTTTCTTTTCCGCAGTCAGAATTGTCTTGGCCTTGTCCTGAAAATTGCAGGTCAGTTCCAGATCCGCCGTGTATTTAGGCTTCCCCAGATTCGTAATTTCTTCTGACTCCAGATGAACCTGAATCTTTGTCCTGCAGAGCCTTTTCGGCACCAGACACGGATAATTCATACGCTCACCTCGCCAATCTGCAGCACAGCCCGGTCTGGGACAGAAGAGAATATACATCTCTTTTCATCGCCACACCCTTTTCCGTAAAAACATTCCAGGAACTTCCGAACTGTGCCGAAACACCGTTGATACTGTAGCTCGACAAAACCGTGTTGATCTCGTCAGCATTCTCATATTCGAAATCTGCCTGCTGGCAGACCACCTCCTGGACCACATCCTGCTGAAAAGAGGTCAGATTCGAAAATCCCTGACCCACAATCCGATTGTAAGTCAGGGAATCGATATGTCTGCTGGCCTGCACCAGCGCCCTTTTTAACTCATCTTCCGGAATCAGGCTGCCCCCGTAAGTGTCCAGATAATACTCCGGAGTCACATAAGATTCATAGGCCATTCTGCCGCCTCCTTACGATATAGACCACTCTCCATCAGAATTCGTGGCCGTTTTGGGTGTCTCACCATCCTTAAAAGTAAAACTTTCTGTCTTACTCGGGACATTCTCAAACACTTTGCCAGCGGTGTCATAGGTCACACCGGATAAAGAAATCTCCGTCACGGCGCCGGTGGCGGTATATGCCACTGTAATCAGCCGATCCGGGAAATTGTCATCCGCTGCATCCGGCGTCAGGGTTCCAAACCGCACCGTTTCTCTGGCCCGCAGATATGCCTCATTGTCCGCCTCTTCCAGAGCATCCTGCATGGGTGTTCCTTTGTGCTGGCCGGTATATTCACCTGCTGTCGCCAGACGTTCCCCTTCAATCGGGGAACCATCCGGCCAGTCCACGTTTCCGTATTTCATTTCATTCGGCATCTACAACACCTCCTTACTGCACCTTAATCTTGCGCATGATTCCTGCTGCCTTTGTGGCCTTCAGCGCCGCAGCCGCCAGCATCTCGACCTCGCCCTTCTTTACGGCGCCGGCCTTCGTGAAGTCCGGAAGCCACTGCTTTACCGGAAGCGCGCCGCTGGGAGAAACCGCGTGGAAACCATCCAAAGCAATTCTCGCAGCATACAGAGACGTCTCCCCTGTACTCTTGTCCGTCGCTACAATCGGCTCATTGGAACCACTTTTCTCTCCGAAATCCACCAGCGGGATGTCGCCATAGCTCTCCACCTGCTGGCCGAACTCATTCTTTGTCGTCTGATACATGCCGGCTCTGCGGGCGCATGCACGGATCTTCGCAATCAGCTTCAGATTTCCTCCGATAAAGTCCGGCCTTCCGTCCAGACCCATCAGGAACTCATCCAGCTGGTCCAGGAAGAGCTGATAGTTTTCTGTAACCTTCGCCGTGGTAGAAAGGTCGATTGCCGCAGAAGGTTTATACTCCGTGGAACTACCCTTTACAGCCACATCCAGACCGTCAAAGGCTTTCTCATCCTTGCTGGAATCCCCGATAATCAGTGTCTCGGAGAACAACGCGGAAGCAGACTTGATTTTCTGCTGCATCTGGAAGGTCACTTCATCATCCACGCCGCCCATATCCGCGATAACACGGTCAATCTCAAAGGCTCCTCCAAAAATCTTCAGGTCCGTGGTGTACTTCTGCTTCTTAGCTTCGCTCGCATCATACTCTTCATTTACCGCTCGGAAACCTGCGGTGGAAGGCGTAATCACACGGAAATATCCGTATGTCATAGTCGCGCCGCTTCCCACCGGGGAAACACAGTCATCGAAAATCATATGATCCAGAAGAAAGCTGGATTTCCGGAATTCATCGATAACTGCCATAGATAACTTATCCTGTGTCTTCAGTTTTGCCTGTGCCAGGGTTACTGCCATAATTTCTTCACTCCTTTACTTTTTCAGCGCTTCAGATATCGCGCCCTTTAAGGTCACCGGTTCATTTCCCTGCTGCTGATTGTTCGCGGCACCCACCTGAACGAATCCGGAAGAACCGGAGGCCTGCGGCTTCAGAGCCGGAATATCCTCCAGAACCTTATTAAGCGATGTCTTCAGCGTCTCTTCATTGATTTTCCCGTCCTGTCCCATCACCTGCCCCAGATCAGCCATTTTCAGGACATAGGGAATGGTTTTTGCGTCGATTCCCAGTGTCACCGCCATCACTGTCGCTGCGCTCTCAATCTGCGCCTGCCGGGCCGCCGCCTGAGCGGCTGCCGCCTGCTTCTGGGCTTCCGTAACCTGTCCCTGAAGAGCATTCACATCCGGCTGGTTGGCTGCCTTCTGCTGCTTGAAAGCTGCGATAGCCTGCTCCACCTCCTGCTGGGAGAGCCCCTGCTGCTTAAAATAGGCCTTCAGAGCAGTATCCTCTTTGGCCGCCAGCGTACCTTCCAGCATCTGCTGAATTTTAGCATAGTCGATTGCCGGTGTATTCTGCGTCTGCGTCTGCGGATTTGTGGGAGAATTCTGGTTTCCGTCTCCGGCATTTCCCTCTCCGCCTCCGGATGACTCTGCGAATAACTGTAAATTTAACGGGAATCTTCTTTTCATATTGTTTCGTGCTCCTTTCCATTTTGAGAGTGTCACTCTTTACTGCTTATCCATTTTCATCGGTGTCACCGGCCGCGCAGCAGTTTATTGCCATGCTCGCGTTTGGGCATAAAAAGAACACCGATCTGGCTGTGACCGGTGCTCTCTTCTATTTCTTTGGAATATCATAGTGTGTTCTCAGAACATTTCTGCTCAGTCCGAACTTTTTGAGCGTCCGCTCCAAAAGCTCTTTTTCTTCCTGTGTGTAAGGGACATTTTTTTCACTGTGTTCGGCAAGATACTTTACCAGCTCCTCTTCCGAACTGATATTTCTTAAGCTCTCATCCATCAAACCGCTCCTTTATGTAGGTAAACAAATCGGGATCTTTTTCTAATAATAGCTTCGGATTCTCAAAAAAGCAACGGTAACCCTCACTGAAATAATCCCACAACGCATCCGGATTCACGTGACCGTCTATTGTCTCACCAAAGTCAGAATATACACGTCCCTGGTACTCTGATACAAACTTCCTGTCTTTTATCCGCCGGATTGGTTTTACAAAAGTATCTTTGTCCCAGATAATATCCTTCTCCGAATGCTCTGAAGCAATTTGTTCTACCAATTTGCGAAATTCCGGGGCCTCCCAGATATCAAGCAAATCCTCAAGCGCATGAGCAACCTCATGGACACCTTCGAAGCTTTCAAAATTGTCCGTGAGATAGATAGTTCGGTTTCTCGGATCGTAGAAAGAATTCGCCCCGGAAACTATCTCCAGCTCTACTCCTGCTGACTCCAGGAATTCCTGATGGCTTTCCGGAATCCGGCCAACTTCCTTTTCCAGCCGCTCCATAGTTTCTATGTCCAGCTTCTCCCAATTACGAATCGGTAGATATTCCGGACTTTTGAGCTCCTTTTTCCATTCCGCAGCCCTTCCTGCACATTGTTTCCTATTATTCAGATCAAGAGAATACTTTGCCAGCCTCTCGTACTTTGCCGCCTGTCTGGCCGCATACTGCCGCCGCACCTCCTGGCTGTTTGCCTGCCCGACAGCCTCCAGCTCCTCCTGAGTCCAGGAATCATCTGCTGTGGAGATTCCGGGAAAATATGTCGTGTGGCTGTCTTTGCACCGGGGATGATACAGACCATGCTCAATAGCCTTGCTCATAAGCGGATATGGTCCGTCAGATTCTTTTCCGCCGCTCCACACGTCATCAATCAGTACCTTCCCGCAGAACGGCAGGCACTTCGGGCAGGGATTCCCGCGCTTGTTCACGATAACCGTCGAA
>DVKS01000083.1 GCA_018715905.1 Candidatus Caccovicinus merdipullorum
CTGGAAAATGCGAACAGTGTAGATGAGCTGACAAAACAGGCGACAGAGTATGCGCTGGAAGACAATACGTTCCCTATGGATGAATATTTTGAATGCAATGAATATAAGGCCACAACCGAAGGACTGTATGACCGGGTGTTTAATGCATTCGGATACGGAGAGGTAGATGCACAGGGGGCTGCGAAAATGCTGCTGGACGGCATGAATGAAAAGATGTCTGAATAAACACTGGAGAATGAAAATGCTGAAAAGAAAGAATGTATCGTATTCTGCCCGGGACAGAAAGAGAATGAAGATCGGTTTTTTGTATGCAGTGCCATGGCTGATTGGATTCATTATATTTAAGGGGTATCCGTTTCTTTCATCATTGTATTACAGCTTTACTGATATGAATCTTCAGAACAGCAGCTACTGGTATACGCTGGATAATTACCGGGAAATATTTACGGATCCGCAGATGCTGAAAGCAATCGGCATTACGTTTAAATATGCGTTTATGACGGTGCCGTTAAAATTGATTGCAGCTTTATTTATAGCCTATATTTTATGTTTTCCCATAAAAGGTGTTAATCTGTTTCGAACAGCATATTATATTCCGTCTGTGTTAGGCGGTTCGATTGCGGTATCGGTTTTATGGAAAGCGTTGTTTCAGAAACAGGGTGTGATAAATAATCTGCTGATGGTTTTTGGGATTGAAGGACCGTCATGGCTGGGAGATCCCGATTATGCACTGTTTTTGATCTGCTTGCTCCATGTATGGCAGTTTGGTTCTTCCATGATTATCTTTTTGGCTGCGCTGAAAGGCGTTCCGAAAGATTTATATGAAGCTGCCAGCATAGACGGAGCAGGTAAGTGGAAACAATTTTTCAAAATTACAATTCCTATGATCAGTCCGGTGATCTTTTATAATCTGGTTACGCAGCTTTGCGCAGCATTCCAGGAATTCAACAGCGCGTACGTTATTACGAATGGAGGTCCAAATGGAGCCACTACGCTGATCTCATTACTTATCTATAATAATGCGTTCCAGAAATTTGATATGGGAATGGCATCGGCACAGGCGTGGGTACTGTTTATCATCGTAGGCGGTTTATCGCTGGTTGCGTTTATGAGTCAGAAACGATGGGTATATTACTCGGATGAAGAGGGAGGGCGTTGAAAAGATGCGTACAAGAGAAAACAAACGGAAAGCTTTTCAGTATGCCATCTTGATTTTGGTTGGTATTGTTATGGTATATCCGCTGATCTGGATGTGTTTTGCCGTATTTAAAACCAATGCGGAAATCTTTTCCAGTGCAGCCATCCTTCCTCAAAAATGGGTGTTTGATGCATTTGACGGTATTGGAAAGCCAGTGGGCGGTCAGATTACGTTGTGGAAGGCTATGTTTAATACTTATACGATTGTAATTCCCAAAGTGGTATTTACCTTGGTATCGTCCACTTTAACGGCATACAGCTTTTCACGATTTAAATATCCGGGCAGGAATTTGATGTGCGGATTGATGATTGCCACCTTATTTCTGCCACAGGTTGTGTTAAACGTTCCTCAATATATCATGTACAGTGAGTGGGGCTGGACGGATTCTTATGCACCGCTAATTGTCCCGACCCTGTTTGCGGTAGAATCTTATTTCGTATTTATGCTGCTTCAGTTTTTGCGGGGAGTACCGAGGGAACTGGAGGAAGCTGCGGAGATTGACGGGTGCAATTCGTTTCAGACACTTTGGAAAATCATAGTTCCCATGTTAAAGCCGTCGCTGGTATCCTGTGCATTATTTCAGTTTATGTGGTCAAGCAATGATTTTCAGGGACCGTTGATTTATGTAAATACCGTTAAACGATATCCTGTATCTGTTTTCCTGAAGATGACGATGGATGCGGATGCCGGAACGGCATGGAATAAAGTGCTTGCAAGTTCCATCATTGCATTGCTTCCCACTTTGGTTGTATTCTTTCTTGCACAAAATGAATTTGTAGAAGGCGTTTCGGCAGGCGGCGTAAAGGGCTGATGAAAACCCCCTTTCGTATATGCCAAAAAAGAGGTAAACTGATTGCAGCCGTTGAAGGGCGGGCAGTTTGCCTCTTTTTCGGCAATTTTTATGAGGCGGCAGAAGTTCAGAGCCAACTCTTATATTTACAGCAAAAGAAAGAGGTTAAATGCACGGTGTTTCAAAGTATATATCGGGAAGGATTCCATGGATTCAGCATCGGACGAGTAAAGCGGGACCGGGATTTTTCGCAGAATCTGGGGTATCTGAAGAATGAGTACCAGATTCAGTACATTTTGGAAGGAGAACGGTATTTTTTTACATCCGGTGCAAAGTGCTACAAGATGACAGGCGGCAGCATTGCACTGATTGATAAAGATCAGATAGCCAAAACCTGTCTGATCGGAGGAAAGTATCATGACCGGATCCTGATTGAAATAGAAGAGGCAGATTTTGCTCCTATCTGTTCCGGTTTTGGGCTGGATTTGAAGGCGCTTTTCCGTGACTGCCACGGTGTCTTTCACATTAAGGAGCACGAAGAAATGCAGCGGATCTTTCAGCAGATGGAGCAGATTATGCTGGCTTCTGACTATGCTGATAAAGAGATGATTCTGAAAATGCTGGTAACGAGCCTTTTAGTTTACGGATGCCGTCTGGATGATTACCGGGAGAAAACGTTTCTTTCCTCCGGATATGTGCAGGGCTCTCTGGAAAAACAGAAGCGGGTATGTGAGATCGTGGATTATATCGGAGAGCATTACATGGAGGGAGTGGGTCTGGATGAATTGTCCAGGAGATTTTTTATGAGTAAGCCCTATATGTGCCGGATTTTTAAAGAGGTGACCAGTTTCGGCGTTTCAGAGTACATCAATATGGTGCGGATTGCTCAGAGCAAGGAGTATCTGGTGAATTCGGAAATCAGCCTGACAGAGATTGCAAACCGGCTGGGATTTAACAGTCTGACTTATTTTGAGCGGGTATTTAAGCGGGAGATGTTCCTTACTCCCATGCAGTACAGAAAGAGAAAGTCGCATGCAGAACAGGAGCTAAAGACGCCTGGCCATGCAGAAGAAGCAGAGGATTTAAAAGATGAATGAAAGAGTAAACCATCATGCGCCGGCGGGCGGCGCTCCAGCCATCCCGCAAAAGTCTGGCGGCGCATTTGGCATCCCTGAATTAACGCCGCCTAATCGGCGGCAGGCTATCAGGGTAAAAATGATTGAGGAATATATTGATTTTCTCCTGGAGAAATCAACACCCCAGGCGCCATGCTGGAATATCGAAACCATAAGGGCGGGCGGAAAAGCATCCTGGAATTACGTAGACGGATGTATGATTCATGCGTTTCTGGAGATGTATCAGATTTCCGGAAAAGAAGCGTATCTGAATTTTTCACGGGAGTTTATCGATAATTTTGTAAGAGAAGACGGTTCTATCGATTCGTATGACCTGGAAGAGTACAATCTGGACAATATTAATGCGGGCAAGACGTTGTTTGATCTGTACCGTCTGCACAAGGATGAAAAGTACCGAAGGGCTATCCAGCGGATTTACCGGCAGATCCGCCTGCAGCCACGGACAAAGGAGGGAAATTTCTGGCATAAGAAGATTTATCCCCAGCAGGTATGGTGCGATGGTTTTTATATGGCAATGCCCTTTTACTGTCTGTACGAAGTCTGGTTTAATGATTTTAAAAACTGCGGCGACATTGTCAGCCAGTTTCAGAATGCATACCGCCTTATGCGCGATACCAGAAACGGCCTTTATTACCACGCATACGATTCTTCAAAAACAGCATTCTGGTGCGATCCGGTGACCGGACTTTCCAGCCATGCGTGGTTGCGGGCTATGGGATGGTATGCCATGGCGTTAGTGGATGTGTGCGAGGTTTTTGGAGAACATAAGGAGACTGCAGGTTTCTGCCGGGAACTTGCAAAGATCTATAAGGAACTGATCGATGCCATGATAAAATACCAGGACGCAGGCAGCGGCATGTGGTACCAGATTCCTAATTACGGAGGGATCGCTCCGAATTATCTGGAGACATCGGGAACGGCTATATTTGCATATGCCATCTTAAAATCCGTCCGTCTGGGGCTTCTTCCGGAGGAGTACGAGGTTTACGGGCAGAAAGCCTTCGACGGAGTTTGTGAAAAGTACCTGGCCGTAAAGAACGGAGAATTAACGCTTGGCGGGATCTGTCTTGTGGCGGGACTTGGAAACACTGCCCACAGAGAAGGAACATTTGACTACTACATGAAGGAACCGATTGTGGAAAATGATGCCAAAGGCGTGGCACCGCTGATCCTGGCATATACGGAAATTCTGCATCGGAGGAAAGAGAATTCATAATTTAAGACGAATCGGAGCGTTGGCTGCCGGAATTTATGCGTTGTCCTCGGGGCGGGAACATAGTATAATATCTGCAGGTATGATGTCACGCCGGTTCGCGTGCAGCGAAGGCGGACCAACATCTTTGCGGACTGTGTGCACCCATAATAATGCCCAGTTAGAAGCATAGGACAAGGAGAAGTGATTGCAGTATGAATCCAACCGTAAGCATTATTATTCCGGTTTACAATGCGGAAAAATATCTGCGCCGCTGCATTGAGAGCATTTTAAACCAGGAATATGCGGATTTTGAACTTATATTGTCAGATGACGGCAGTACGGATGGCTCGGGGAGCATTTGTGACGAGTATGCGGCCCGGGATGAGCGGATCCGTGTGATCCACAAGGAGAATTCCGGTGTATCAGATACCAGGAACCGGGCTATGCGCCTGGCAAGAGGCACATATCTTCAGTTTGTGGACAGTGATGACTGGCTGACGCCGGATGCCACCAGGCTTCTGGTTCGGACAGCCCAGGAGCAGGACTGTGATATGGTGATTTCTGATTTCTATCGGGTAGTAGGAGAGAGGGTGTCTCACAAAGGCGACATCGAGGAGGACCGGGTGATGTCCCGGGAGGAATTTGCTTCCTGCATGATGGAGAATCCTGCTGATTTTTACTATGGTGTGCTGTGGAATAAGCTTTACCGCCGGGATCTGGTGGAAGAACATCATCTGCGGATGGATGTGGACATCAGCTGGTGCGAGGACTTTATGTTTAATCTGGAGTACATCCGCTATGCGGAACGCTTTTATGCTCTTCGAACGCCCATTTATTATTATGTGAAACGGAAGGGATCGCTGGCGGCCCAGGGTATGAATATCAGCAAGACTATCAAGATGAAGCTGATGGTTTTTGAGTATTACAATAATTTTTACAAGCATGTTCTGGATGAAGAAGATTACGAAAAAAACCGCCTGCAGGTATACCGTTTCCTTATCGATGCGGCATCAGACGGTTTTTTGGGACCGTCGATTCTGACTGGGGCCAAGAAGCTGGGAGATGAGCGCAGCCGCGTATCTCAGGAAGCAGTCCGGGAGGATGGAATCATCATGCAGGCTTACCGTGACCGGAAACTTTTTGAGCATTACCTGGAACCGGCTGCATTAAAACATAATCTTACCTTTAATGAACTGCGTCTTTTTTCCTATCTGGCAGAAGGACCTCGTCAGACCACCAGGCGTCAGCTGGCGGATCTTTACAATATAACGCGTGCCGGGCTTTCGGTGGTCCTTCAGAGACTGGCGTCCAGAGGATTTATCAAAGTAGAGGAAGTCCGTGGAGCCAGGGAAAAGGAGAAAGAAAAGCAGAAGGAGAAACAAAAAGAAAGAAAGATACGTATCTCTCTCCTTCCGGCAGCAGAGACGGTGCTGGCAGATCTGGAAATGGCAGATGTGGATTATCGAAGAGCCAGATTCCAGGGATTTAAGGAAGAAGAGCTCCAGCTTTACCTGGAACTGGAAGAGCGGATCCAGGACAACACCAGAAAAATACTGCAGAATGGCAGTCTCCAGAGAAACTCTCTGTAATGGAAGAATGTCTGTTATGCAAAAACGGCAGAATACGCTGTCTGGCGCATTCTGCCGTTTTTTGAAAGCCTGCTGCCGGCCTTTTCTGAAGATTTTCCTATCGGGAAAGGTTAAAGGCGTCCATTCCCGGATAAACAGCAGCATTGCCCAGCTCTTCTTCAATGCGAAGCAGCTGGTTGTACTTGGCCACACGCTCGCTTCGGCTGGGAGCGCCGGTCTTGATCTGGCAGGTATTTAATGCTACCGCCAGATCGGCAATGGTAGTATCTTCCGTCTCGCCGGAGCGGTGGGAAGCGATGGCGGTATAGCCTGCCTTGTGGGCCATCTTGATGGCTTCCAGGGTTTCGGAAACGCTTCCGATCTGATTTAATTTAATCAGGATGGAATTGCCGCAGCCAAGTAAGATTCCCTTTTTAAGACGCTGGGTATTGGTGACGAACAGGTCATCGCCAACTAACTGCACCTTCCGGCCCAGCTCCTTCGTCAGCAGCTGCCAGCCTTCCCAGTCTTCCTCGTCAAGGCCGTCTTCGATGGAGACGATGGGGTATTTTTCCACCAGGCTCTTCCAGTGCTCGACCAGCTGGGCGGAAGTAAAATGCTGTCCGCACTTGGGCAGGATGTATTCGCCTTTCTTTTCGCCTTTCCATTCGCTGGAAGCGGCGTCCATGGCCAGGACGAAATCCTTTCCAGGTTCGTAGCCGGCGTTCTTTACAGCTTCCAGAATGTACTGGATGGCTTCTTCATCGCTTGCCAGGTCAGGAGCGAATCCGCCTTCATCACCTACGGAAGTGGCCAGTCCCCTGGATTTTAATAGTGCAGCCAGAGCATGGAATACTTCCGTACACCAGCGCAGTCCTTCACAAAAGCTTGGGGCGCCGGCCGGCATAATCATAAATTCCTGTACGTCCACGGTATTGGCAGCATGGGCTCCGCCGTTTAAAATGTTCATCATGGGAACCGGGAGGCGGTTTCCGTTTATACCGCCTAAGAAGCGGTAAAGAGGCAGATCCAGGGAGCTGGCGGCAGCTCTGGCACAGGCGATGGACACGGCCAGGATTGCATTGGCGCCCAGGTTGGATTTGTCTGCGGTGCCGTCTGCCTGGATCATGGCCTGATCTACGGCGTAGATATCCGATGCGTCCATGCCGGCAAGGCAGTCATTGATTATGGTATTAATATTGTTCACGGCTTTGGATACGCCTTTCCCGCCGAAACGGCTCTTGTTGCCGTCACGCAGTTCCAGCGCTTCAAATTCTCCGGTGGAGGCTCCGCTGGGGGCAGCGCCTCTTCCGATGGTGCCGTCTGCCAGATAGACCTCTGCTTCTACAGTAGGATTTCCCCGGGAGTCGATAATTTCACGTCCGATTACTTTTTCAATTTCCAGATAATTCATATGCATCCTTTCCCATGCGCTTCGCTGGCCCGGCTCTGGGACGGAACCGGGCAGGAACTGCATGATTACAAAGTATTCGGCAAGACGCGCCAGTGACGGGTCTTGTCGGGTTCACTCGAAAGTTAGATAAAACTAACTGCGTATCCAGAATAACAGTTTTGAGAAGAAAAATCAACCGGCCTTAATGATAGTTTTTTGCATCCGGTTTGTGTTCCGGATGATCTTTGACGGAGCAGAAAACAGGGCGGAAGTGAAGAAAAAGCATACAGAGCAGAATTCCTGCCTGATGAATCATTAATTATTAAGAATAACAGAAGAGGGGCTCCGCGGGGAGCCCCTCTTTCCATGAACGGCCGCGGACAGGCTTCCGTTTCCTGCCCATGGGCTGTAAGTGATCTACAGAAGGATAATATTATGTTCGCGGCAGACTCTGCGCATAGCATCCGGCCAGATACTGGCCTGGACTTCGCCGATATGTGCCCGGTCCAGAAGAAGCATGCACAGGCGGGACTGACCGATTCCGCCGCCAATGGTGCAGGGAAGCTCTCCCTTTAACAGCATCTGATGATAGGGAAGGCCCTTCCGGTCTTCGCAGCCGGCTTTTTTAAGCTGCTCTTCCAGCGCTTTTTCATCTACACGGATTCCCATGCTGGAGATTTCCAGGGCGCACTGCAGAGTGTCAAACCAGAAAAGGATATCTCCATTTAATTTCCAGTCATCATAGTCCGGGGCGCGGCCGTCATGGGGTTCTCCATTGGCCAGCTTGTCACCGATCTGCATCAGGAAGACACAGCCGTGTTCACGGGTGATCCGGTTTTCCCGTTCCTTGGCGGAAAGATCGGGATACATGGCCAGAAGCTCTTCTGAGGTGATAAAGAAAATGTCATCAGGAAGTTTTTTTACTGCCTGGGGATATTTATACCAGACCTCATGCTCCATGTGTTTGATGATCTTGAAAATATTTCGGACAACTTCTTTTAAGGTTTCCACGGTTCTCTGCTCACGGGTAATGACCATCTCCCAGTCCCACTGATCCACGTAGCAGGAGTGAAGGTTGTCTAATTCCTCATCCCGGCGGATGGCGTTCATATTGGTGTAAAGTCCCTCGCCGGGCATAAAGCCGTATTCCTTTAATGCCAGCCGTTTCCATTTGGCCAGGGAGTGTACTACTTCCATGGTCTCGCCGGGAATGGCGGCCATGTCAAACTGGACCGGGCGCTCCACGCCGTTTAAGTTGTCATTAAGGCCGCTGCTTTTCTCTACGAAGAGCGGTGCGGAGATACGTTCCAGGTGCATTTCGCGTCCAAGTTCTTTCTGAAAGGTATCGCGGATATATTTGATGGCATCCTGAGTCTCCCGAACCGTAAGGCGGGGATCATATCCTTCGGGCAAAATAAGTCCCATAGTTTATTCCTCCAAATCATATAATGTAAATCTGCCTTCCTTATCCTACCACATATGCAAAAACAAACGCAACTGTTTTACGTAAAACACGTATTATGGAAAGATAATGTAAGTGCTTCCCTATATATTTTGTAAAAAATCTTTGCAAATACAGGGCTTTTGTTATATAATCATGTGGAGACTGCAGGCGGAGGCGCTGCAGCAGGGAAACCGTGCAGCAGCTCATGTTTTTTGCTGCCGCAGAATATTCAGAAATAAGAAAGATAAAGGATGGATTTAAGATGGCTATTTTACAGACATGGAGAGACCTTGCATACGGCGAAGGGTTAAACGATAAAGAAAGAGAAAATCTCTGGACCGGATATTTCACCATTGAAAAGGGGATTTACGAGCAGATTCTTTCGGATCCCACCCAGGTGATTACCGGAACCGTAAAGGAACTGGCAGAGCGCTACAATACCGAAGTGCTGATCATGACCGGATTCCTGGATGGAATTAATGAGAGCTTAAAGGGATATGAGAACCCCATTGATACCATGGAGGAGGATACCGAGGTCCGCATTGAGATTGATCCCGAGAAGCTGTACTACAACATGGTAGAGGCAAAGGCGAACTGGCTGTATGAGCTTCCCCAGTGGGATTCCATTCTCACCGAGGAGCGCAGAAAAGAGCTGTACAAGCAGCAGAAGGCTTCCGGAACCATCCGCAAGCCCCGCAAGATCGGAAGAAATGATCCCTGTCCCTGCGGAAGCGGCAAGAAATATAAGAAGTGCTGCGGAAAGAACGCATAAGATAAGGAAAGAGTCGCTGTGCCGTCATACTGCTGCATGGAGCGGCTCTTTTTCATTACGAAGTATCCAGCAAGACGCGCCAGTGACGCGTCTTGTCGGATTTCATTCGGAAACTCCCGTTTCCGGATAAATCATAATATGCTGTTGTTTTTTGCCCCGGGAGGACCGGAACCGGTCTGGGGGGACAGAAAGCGCATTGCGAAATAGGATGCTGTAGGGAAACTGCAGAAAGGAGAGCGCCGAAATGGATGCTTACACCAGCTTTGCCCGGGTTTACGATATGTTTATGGACAATGTTCCGTATGAAGAATGGTGCGATTATATTACCGGGCTGCTAAAGGAATATGGAATTTCCAACGGACTGGTACTGGATTTGGGATGCGGCACCGGCTCCATGACGGAACTTCTGGCTGCCCGGGGATTTGATATGATCGGTGTGGACTGTTCAGAAGATATGCTGGAGATAGCTCTGGAGAAGCGGATGGCTTCCGGCAGGGATATTCTGTACCTGCAGCAGGATATGCGGGATTTGGAACTTTACGGCACGGTGCGGGCGGTGGTCTGTCTCTGTGATTCCATTAATTACCTGCTGGATGTGCAGGATCTGGAGACGGTTTTCCGCTTGGTAAATAACTATCTGGATCCGGGAGGCATTTTTATTTTTGATCTGAATACGGAATATAAATACCGGGAGCTTCTGGCTGACCGGACCATTGCAGAAAACCGGGATGAAGGAAGCTTTATCTGGGATAATTATTATGACGAAGAAAGCAGAATCAACGAATACGATCTGGCCCTGTTTATCCCGGCTGAAGAAGCAGATGCCGGAAAGATGGGGGAAGGTGCCGGCCCGGACTGTGAGACCGGTGCAGCTTCCGGTTCCGGGACGTCTGGAGAGGGGCTTTACCGAAAGTATCAGGAGACCCATTTCCAGCGTGCTTATACACTTGATGAGATCCGGGAAGCTCTGGAACGGGCCGGAATGGAGTTTTTAACCTGGTATGACGGAGACGGGGACGGCCGGCAGGCGCCCCGCGAAGACAGCGAGAGGATTTATGTGATTGCCAGAGAAAAAGGAAAGGAAGTATGATACATGGCAGATTATATACTGCGTGCCACAGCGGCCCAGGGACAGATCCGGGCATTTGCTGCCACTACCAGAGATCTGGTTGAGACCGCCAGGGCGGCCCATAATACCAGTCCGGTAGCCACTGCGGCATTAGGACGCCTTCTGACCGGGGCGGCTATGATGGGTGTGATGATGAAGGGAGAGGATGATCTCCTGACCATTAAGATACAGGGAGACGGTCCCATTGAGGGACTGACGGTAACGGCTGATTCCAAAGGAAATGTAAAGGGATATGTGTTTAATCCTTCTGTGATGCTGCCGCCTAATGCAAAGGGAAAGTTAGACGTAGGCGGTGCTCTCGGCGTAGGCGTTCTCAGCGTCATCAAGGATATCGGCCTGAAGGAACCTTATGTGGGACAGACCATTCTGGTTACTGGTGAGATTGCGGAGGATCTGACGTATTATTTTGCCACATCGGAGCAGACGCCGTCTTCTGTGGCTCTTGGAGTCCTGATGAACAAGGACAATACAGTCCGTCAGGCCGGCGGCTTTATCCTGCAGATGATGCCGGGCGCTTCGGAGGAAGTGATTACCAGACTGGAGATGAAGTTAAAGGAAATCACTTCCGTAACGCAGCTTCTGGATGTGGGCAACACGCCGGAGACGATCCTTCAGTATGTGCTGGGTGACTTCGGCCTGGAGATCAATGACCGGATACCTGCGCAGTTTTACTGCAACTGCAGCAAAGAGCGGGTAGAGAAGGCATTAATCAGTGTGGGAAAAAAAGAAATCCAGGATATGATCAGCGATGGGAAGCCGGTAGAGGTAAACTGTCATTTCTGCAATAAGAACTATACCTTTTCTGTGGAGGAGCTGAAGGGACTTTTGGAAAAGGCAGTCCGGTAACCGGAACGCAGGATGCCAAAAAGGGGCTTGCTGCAGATACCTGCAACAGCCCCTTGTTTGTAATCATGATTTAACAAATATAACTTGCTTCAACTAAGTATCACTGCTGATCTATATTGAAAAAAGGTACACTGTAATTTGATGATTATAATTTGGTAACGTTGGTTGCCTGCGGTCCCTTAGCGCCGTTTACTACGTCGAATTCAACCTGAGCGCCCTCGTCTAAGGACTTGAAGCCTTCCATGTTTAATCCGGAGTAGTGAACGAACACATCGTTACCCTGTTCGTCGGAAATGAATCCGTAGCCTTTTTGGTTGTTAAACCACTTAACTGTACCCTTCATTATGATACCTCCAAAAGATATAAAAAATAAAATGTATGCTCGTTGTGATGGATTCACAACTGCACTAAGGATACCATAGTTTTCCTGTGAAGTCAAATTCTTTTGCGGAATTTGTACAAAATTTTCAGAATCCTAACAAAAATTTAAATTCACTTTTACATAGAGAAAAGGGTATGTTATACTGAACACTCATTCAGGAAATTCAGAGGTTTGTTATGAAGATAAAAAATATAGGAAAGCATTTCTGCACCATAACCCGTCATAAGATTCTTGTTATGCGGGAGTGTTTCAAGGTCGGGCTGTACCGCCAGGGGCTTCTTCACGATCTCTCCAAATACAGTCCATCGGAATTCTGGACCGGAGTCCGCTATTATCAGGGCAACCGCAGTCCTAATGCGGCGGAACGGGAGCTTAAGGGGTATTCAGCCGCCTGGCTTCATCACAAAGGAAGAAATAAACACCATTTTGAATACTGGATCGATTTTTCCAATGACCGCACAAAGGGGCTTGTGGGAAATAAGATGCCTTTAAATTATGTGATTGAGATGGTATGCGACCGTATTGCCGCCTGCAAAGTTTACCGGGGAAAGAATTACACCAGCGGAGCGGCCTGGGAGTATTACTCCTTTACCAGGCCGTATATTACGCCTCTTATGCATCCCGAGACCCAGGCCCTTCTGGAAAAGCTTCTGATCATGCTGCGGGATAAGGGGGAAGAGGCGACTTTCGCCTATATCCGGAAACTGCTGAAAAAGGGAAGCTATTAAGAGCAGGTCAGATCTGTTCCAGAAGAAGCTTCAGATAATCGGAAGCTTTCTCCGGATCTGATAAAAGCTCCGGCGTCCAGGCAGCGTAGCTTACGGGGCTGCCGTATTCTTCACGGAATTCCGGTTCCCAGATGCGCTTGGGCTGAGGGATGAAAAGCCCTTCCTTTTTTGTATAGCAGGTTCTTGCGGTGGCTTTTTTCCTGGCGCTTTTGGCCACATAGGCGCCGACGCTTTTGTGGACGGCCATATCTTCTGCCGGAAGATAATAATAATTTTCATAATCCGGAAAGAAATATTTCAGGCATCCCCGGTACAGCGGGATCAGGCACCGGATGGAGGAATCCCGGAAAGAAAGCTTTGCTCCGGAGACCGTATGGGATAAGGGAACCGGAAGATGCCAGGATCCGGTAAAATCCATTTGAAGGACCGGGCTTTCGCCGAAAGATTCCGTTTCTTCCGGAGAAAGAAGCCTGCTTTCGGAAAATGTGCCTCCGTCACGCAGCATGTCCGGATAGCTTAAGACAGGAAGGATGGCGGCCATCCCCTTTAAGTCGTCTTCATTGTGAAGAAGCAGAAGATGAAGGCGGGCGGGACTTTGACTCGTTAAATAATCTGTGTATACCTGAATCAGCTGCCCTCCGGTATACCGGTCTTCCCTGGAAATCCCCAGAAACTGCTCCACTGCAGAAAGCTTCATGGAGTCCATACCAAGAAGCTTTCGGCAGGGGCGGATCCGCCGAAAGATATCGATGCTTTCAGTGTGGGAAAGATCGAAAGGGATGCCGTAATGGCGGGCCCGTCCTGCAAGATAGGGCAGATCGAAGGTATCGCCGTTAAAATGAACCAGAACGGTCTTTTCCCTGGTCATAGAAAAAAAGGCCTCCAGACACTCCGGTTCCGCTTCGGGGCTGTCGGAAAACCACTGGATCAGGGTCCAGCAGGCAGCGCTGCTGTCATAAAAAATACAGCCGATCAGATAGAGGCTTGAACTGGCCGGTGAAAAGCCGGTGGTTTCGATATCAAAGAAAAGAAGATTATCTGCCGGCCCCAGGCGTTTGAGGGGATAATCGGCGGAAAAAGAAACCGGGTGCTGGATGGTGATCATAGAGGACTGACTCCTTTCTGGACGTATACTGTGAAAGTCTGCCGCCGGATGGCTGTTATAACTGCTTTTGCCATTATAGCCGGAAAGACGGGCTGCCGTCAATGGAGAGATCCGCTGACCAGAATATTTGTTCGAACCGGTATTGTAAAGCGGTCCGGTCTGTGTTATGATGTTTCGTAATGATTCAGCAGAGGAGAAAAAGATGATTTCATTTGTCAGAGGCCCTTTGGCGGCCGTGGAGGAAGACAGCGTGGTTATAGAGGCCGGGGGAGTGGGACTGGAGATACGGGTGCCGCTGTCCGTGCTGGAACAGCTCCCGTCTCTGGGAGAAGAGGTTAAGATGTATACATATTTTCAGGTGCGGGAGGATGGCATGAACCTGTACGGATTTCTGCATGTACAGGACCGGCAGATGTTCCGTCAGCTTCTGGGGGTAAACGGCATTGGACCCAAGGCCGCTCTGGGAATTTTATCGGCCATGAGGCCCGATGATCTTCGGATGGCCATTGTGTCCGGAGATGCAAAGGCGATCTCCAGGGCTCCCGGCGTAGGCACCAAGACTGCCCAGAGAATCATCCTGGATCTGAAGGATAAGGTTTCCATGGATCAGGTGACAGAGAACTGGCTTAAGGCCGGAGGAGAGATGGAGCAGAAGGACAGCGCCGCATCCGCTTACGGTCTTGCAGGAGCGGCCAGGGAGGCGGTGGAGGCTTTGGTTGCTTTAGGATACACCAGCATGGAGGCATCCCGGGCCGTGAAGAAGGTTTCTCTGCAGGAAGGCATGACGGCAGAAGATGTACTGAAAGCTTCTTTAAAGCATCTGTCATTTTTGTGACGGCGAAAGCATGATGTGCAAAGCTGGCGGCATCCCTGAGGATAAAAGGGTTTAAAGAGACGGAAAAAAGGAACTTTTAAGCCTGGAATAAGCCGGGCAGAAAACGGGGACAGATATGGAACGACGAATCATTACGACGGATGTGATTCCGGAGGAGCAGAAGATGGAAAGCAGCCTCCGGCCCCAGATGCTGGAAGATTACATCGGTCAGGAGAAAATCAAA
>DVKS01000010.1 GCA_018715905.1 Candidatus Caccovicinus merdipullorum
TAAAAATACAAAACCGCAGAATTCGGATTATGGCTGTACGAAACCAGGTCCGTACTCTTCTTCTGCTCCTTCTGTAGGTCCTGTCTGCGTCACATTTCCGCTTTCAGCGGAAGGCTGTGCAGCGCCGGGGCCCTGGCGGATCTCTTCCTCCGATAGGGTGGTCTCTTCCGGAGCAAGGGGTTCTACCGGAACCGGACGAGTCGATTCACTGCCGTTTTCTCTCTCCGTCTCTTCTTCATCCGGATTCTCCTCTTCTGCCCCTTCTGAAGTTTCTTCTGTGGATTCTTCTTCAGCCGTCTCTTCCTCAGAAGCGGATTCGGCGGTGGTTTCGCTTTCCTCCGGAAGCGGAAGGGCTTCCGTTTCTGCCGGAGCTGCTGTCTGGGATCCGCCGGATGCAGCCGGGGCTGAACTTCCTCCTGATGATCCGCTGGAGCTTCCGGTCAGATTAGAATCTGCGCCTGATGCAGTGCCCTCTTCGTAGACACCGGAGATTTCGCTGATCTTCTGGCTGATTTCCTGAACCGATGCAGACGGCTGATAGGAAGTATCATCAAAAAGGAACTGATGAAGAAGAATTGTATTGGATTCCAGGGTGGCAGGAATCACACAATCCATGCCGGAGATTCTGGCAGTTGTCCGTGCAAAGGGGAATCCGCCGGTCTGTCCCAGATAATACCGGCTGACATTTTGAGCCAGAGGCAGAATATCCTCGGCGCCTATGCTTGTGGAAATTTCCGGAAGCACGGTGGCAACCAGGGTTGTTAAAGTACTAAGATCTGCCTGCTTGGCCTTTTCTAAAGCCAGGGAAACAACCTTTCGCTGCCGTTCTGTCCGGTTAAAGTCGGTATCCATGAGACGCAGCCGGCTGTATGCCACAGCCTGAACCCCATCCAGATGATTCATTCCGGCGCTTTCAAGGTGTGTTGAATAAATGCCGGTGGATTCAACGGTGGCGGTAATGAAGGAATTAATATACTCGAATTCTCTGTCAGTGATTTCCAGATCGATTCCTCCCAGAATATTGATGGCATCGGCTACCGCTTTCCAGTTAAATGTGGCGTAGTCATCCACCTGGATATCCAGATTCCGCTGGAACGTGTCTAAAGCCTGCTGATAACCGCCCTTAAAGTAAGCTTCATTGATCTTGTGGAATGTTCCTTCCTCATCAATCTGAACATATGTATCGCGATAAACGGAAACCAGACGGATTTCTCCGGTTCTGCGGTTTATGCTGGCGATCATTTGTACATCAGCCAGGGCTCCCTTTCCAAGATTTCCGTCACGGGAATCTACGCCGAAAACAGCGATATTCCAGTAACCATCCCGATCTTTCAGCCAGCGGTTTACAAAAAGGAACGCCCCTGCCAGAATTATGGCAATCAGAAGGATGAAAAATACTTTCTTTTTCTTTTTTCTCTTTTTCAGGGCTTTTTTTCGGCCGCTGTGATATGGACGTTCTGCCGGCGGCCGCTTCCGGACAATTTCCCGCTTCGGTTCATCATCTTCCAGATACTCTATTTCAAAATCATCATCCGCTTCCGTGAAACGCTGCCTTTCCTGACGGACCGAGCCATACTGTTGGGCTGCACCATACGGTCGAGCTGTACCGGACTGCCGGACGGTTCCGGCGGAAACGGAATTTCTGTTTCTGTCGCCTCCTCTCTTTTTTCGCTGGGCCCGCATTCGGTCCAGCTCATCTTCATACTCATCTTCGTATTCTCTTCCAGACATAAAATAACCTCTTTTTACTTAATTTAATCTACCAGCTTCCGGTAATATGGCCATGCTGCATCCATCGTTTTAATGGTTACATTATTAACGGATGCACTGGACTCATGAATAACGTTCATGCGTCCGTCTGCAGACCAGCCCAGGAACATGACCACATGAGCACTTGTTCCGGTCCGGACTACAATGTCTCCCGGCTGAAGTTCGCTGCGGCTGATTTTCTCGCCGCACAGAATCAGACTGCTGGTACTCTCTCCCGCAAGCCTTTCTCCGGTGACAGACCAGTAAACCCAGCTGATCCATCCGGAACAGTCCAATCCCTTCAGGACCCGTCCCTGTTCATCCGAAGATACCAGAGCGCCGAAATTGTTCCCTTCGTATCCTGGATATGAGGCTTTTCCGCCCCAGTAATAAGGAACTTTCCCCACAGAATTCAGAGCAAAATAAATAATGTCGCGGCGGGTCTGGGACAGATCGGCAGGAAGGCTGTCCATGTAGGACTGTATTTCTTCGCTGGTCAAAGGATCGCTCAGTGACAGGGAAGACACGCTGAGACCATAATCTGCAAACCAGTCCTGGCTGCTTATGGATTGGGCAAAGGAACGGTTTTCTTCCGTCCAGCCATCCCTGCTGTCCTCTGTTTCTGCTGCGCTGCCGATACTGTCGGCACTGTACAGTCCGCTGCTGTCTGAAAGCCCCAGAATCTTTACCCGGATATTCAAATCTACATGGCCGGGGCAGCCTTCATGGGTTCCATCGGAGGCTTCGGATTCTGACGGCTGGGAACCGCTTTCTGCCGCACCTGGGGAATTTCCATCCTGGAGGGGGGCTGCAGATAATGACACAGCGTCAGAAGAAGATGCGGCTGCCTGACTTTCTGATCCGGCCAGGGAACCGTCACCGAAACTGTCTTCTGTACTGGTTTCTGCGCTGCTGGAACGCCGTATGATCCGCGGGATTTCTTCTGTGCCCGAGGCCGCATCTGCTGCTGTAGCGACATTCAGGCTCCGCTGCTGCATGGCTGCGCCGACTTCTGAAGAAGGGACAGTATTGATTCCCGCAGCATTTTCGGATTCTAAAACGGCTGTCTCAGCTGAAGAAGCGGCGGCAGATGTTTCGCTGTCCGAGCCGCCTTCAGAGATTTGCTCCTCTTCTGCAGAAAGCATGGAGATTGCTGCAGATTCCAGTGCCTCTTCTTCCTGGGCGATCTCTTCATCGGTCTTATCCAGGCAGCCGCTGCAGTAGTAGACATCGCTGATGCTTAAGGTGTAACTGTGGGAGTTTTCCCACAGCTGACGGGCGTATTGGGAAAATAGTTCATGATCCAACATGCCGGCATAGTAAGTATAAACACTGGCCATAGCCAGAATATCTTTTACATTAGAAAAACCGGTGATGCGTTTCCCATCGCCGTCTGTAAATGAAACATTAATTTTTTTCCAGCTGTCAAGAATCCATGTTTCCGGATCGGCCGGATTCTGATCGTCATCTTTTGGATTGTAGCTTCCCCGGACACTGGAAGGGTCCTTTCCCAGGCGGACTGCCATGTCTGCAGGCTTTACATCCGCAAGCTCATAAAGATCCGCCAGCCATTCCGAATCAAGGATCGTCAGTTCCTGAAAGACCTGCCCAGCGTAACTGTTTATGATATCGCTGGTGTCGCTTCCCTCCGGATAGTAAAAAGCCAGATTCAGCTTGTCCGGTGACGGTTGATATTCCGATTCACTCTCCTTTTCTTCCGGCTCGGTTTCGGGCGGCGTTTCCTTGAGAGGAATTTGTGCATCGGAAGCCGGTTCTGTTTCCGGCACGGCCGAAGCCACAGCCATTTTCTGTGTTTGTACAATCTCATATTGACGGCCAGCCCGGGCTAAAAGAATCCCGGAACCGGCGAACAGGAAAATTGTCGCAGCCTTGGCAAGCCGCGCTCCTTTTTCTTTTGCTTTCAAAACTCATCACATTCTTTTTTTCTGCATTTTCCGATTAAGTATAGCATACTTTATTTTTAAAGAACAGTGAAAGAATGGTTAAAAAAGTTTAATTATTCGTTAAGAAAGTTGACGAGCTGCTGTTTTTCGCGATATAATGTGCTCAATCTGTTTTTAAGGAGGTACAGATCAGACAGCAAAGCTGAGCGCCATGCACCATTTCCAGGATCGTGAAGAGCCGAAAGGCTTATGGAAATGGTTGACGAGGTGGAGAGAGAATCGAAAATTCGGCGGATGCTCTCCCATGCTGCTTCGAGCGTGTGATTTCTGCAGAAAATATGCAGGCAACTGCAAAACAAAGTGCAGAAAATCGAAGAAAAAGACAGGAAAGGAAACAGACATCTATGTGCGGAATAATCGGATATACCGGTCCCCTTGAAGCAAAAAGGATCTTGCTGGAGGGGCTTGCCGGCCTGGAATACCGGGGCTATGACAGCGCCGGCATTGCTTTTTTTGATACGGAATCACAGATCCGTCTCATCAAGCAGGTGGGGAAGGTGGCAGCTTTAAAAGATGCCTGCGGCAGGTGCGTAGCGGACTCCCACTGCGGTATCGGCCACACCCGGTGGGCTACTCATGGTGGAGTAACGGAAGAAAATGCCCATCCTCACCAGGCAGGACGGGTTACTTTGATCCATAACGGAATTATTGAAAATTATCATCAGCTGGAAACGGAATTCCATCTGGAGGGACGGCTCCGCTCCCAGACAGACAGTGAGGTGGCTGCCTGGGTGCTGGATTCCCTTTATGAGGGAGATCCTCTGGAGGCAGTACGGCAGATGACAGGGAAATTGGAAGGCACATATGGTTTTTGCATTATGTTTGCAGACAGACCCGGCGAAATTTACGCAGTGCGAAAGATCAGTCCCCTGGTAGCGGCCTACACCCATTCCGGTGCACTGATCGCCTCGGACCTTACAGCGCTGATTCCCTATACCCAGAAGTATTTTGTGGTGCCGGAAGGTGCTATTGTCCGCCTGACGCCTTATAAGGTACAGGCTTATGACCGGGATACTTTCGAAAAGCTTCAGCCTGAAACCATGCGGGTAAACTGGAATATGGATGCTGCCATGAAAAACGGATTCCCGCATTTTATGCTGAAGGAAATCCACGAACAGCCGGAAGCCATGAAAAATACGGTACTGCCCCGGATGAATAAGGGGCTGCCGGATTTCACGGACGATAAGATTCCGGACTCACTTTTTGCAGAATGCAGCCAGATTCATGTGATCGCCTGCGGTACTGCCATGCACGCGGGCATGGTAGCGAAATCCATTATGGAGCCGCTGCTGCGGATACCGGTTACTGTTACCATCGCATCAGAATTCCGCTACCAGCAGCCTCTGGTTGATGATAAGACCCTTGCCATTGTTATCTCCCAGTCAGGGGAAACCATTGATACGCTGGCAGCCATGGAACTGGCGGAGGAGCTGGGAGCAAAAACATTGGCCATTGTAAATGTAAAAGGTTCTACCATAGCCAGGGAAAGCCGGTACGTGCTGTATACCCATGCCGGACCGGAGATTGCTGTAGCCAGCACCAAAGCCTATACCGTTCAGCTGGCTGCCCTTTACATGATTGCCTGCCGTATGGCACTTGTGCGGAATGTTTTTACAAAAGAGAAAGCGGCAGAATTTTTTGCAGAATTTCTGGATGTGATTCCAGCTATGGAATCCATGCTGAAGAAAAAAGAAGAAATGAAGAATGTTGTGACCCATCTGATCCAGAGTCCAGATGCATTCTTTATCGGCCGGGGACTGGATTACGCGTTTTCGCTGGAAGGAGCTCTGAAATTAAAGGAGATT
>DVKS01000084.1 GCA_018715905.1 Candidatus Caccovicinus merdipullorum
AAAATGGAAGGAGGGCTGCAGGAGAGTTTTTAAAAAGCTGGGATTTTGACGGATGGAAGAGACGGTATGGCGGTTCCAATCAAAAAGCCAGGCTGTCTGGACAGCCGCAGACGGACATGGTAGAATAAGGCAAAAGATACAAAGGAGGAAACGAACGTGCCATATACTGTGTTAATTGCGGAAGATGACGGGGATATCCGGGCTCTGCTGAAATTATATCTGGAAAATAACGGATATCAGGTGCTGCAGGCAGACAACGGGCTGGATGCCGGCAGGATCCTTAAGGAGCAGCATGTGGATCTGGCGCTTCTGGATATCATGATGCCTGGAATGGACGGGTACCATCTGATCCGGGAACTGCGCAGGACCAGCAATATTCCGGTCATTGTGCTGTCTGCCAGGGACCAGGACTGTGATAAGATCCTGGGGCTGAATATCGGAGCGGATGATTACCTGACGAAACCTTTTAATCCTCTGGAAGTGGTAGCCCATGTGCAGTCTGCCCTGCGCCGCTTTTACCATCTGGGAGCTGGAAAAGGGCCGGAACCTGCGGCGTCAAAGCTTACTCTTGGTGAACTGAGTCTGGATCTGTATGAGATGAAGCTGGAGAAGAACGGCGTTCCCATCGAACTGACTGCCACAGAATACAAGATACTGGCAAAGATGATGAAGCAGCCGGGGAGAGTATTTACCAAGGCGCAGCTTTATGAGCGGGAGGATGGATATTACTCTGAAAGCGATGATAAAACTATGATGGTCCACATCTCCAAGCTTCGTGAGAAGATTGAATCGAATCCCAAAGAACCGCGTTATATTAAGACCATAAGGGGGTTGGGATATAAAATTGAATACAGAGAATAGGACCGGAAAGAAAAGCCGGCTGTATGTGATCCTGGCAGGAAACTACATTTCCTTTACCGTTCTGATGCTGACGGCATTTCTGATCATTTACTATATTTCTTTAAAGGCGGCAGACCGGATTGCGCCTATTGCGGATCCGGCTGGATTAATCCATACGGCAATGGAGATGGAGGATGCTATGCTTCCTGAACTGAAGGTGGAGCGCTACCTGGGAAAAGGATCCCAGGCGGCTGTACTTGCAGAAGACGGACGGGTGATTTATGCCACAGAGGAACTGGTCCGGGCCCGGTATCCGGAACGTCTTCTGGAATGCCTGCAGTCCATGGATTCTCAGGTACGGACCCTGACTGCCGTGCTTCCGGAAAATGAGGAAAATGCCCGGTACCTGATTACCGGGACCCAGTATGGCGAGGGCGGGTATTTTTCAGTTACCGGATACCTGCTTTTGGATGAGGAGAGGAAAGTACTGGACGGCACACTGTTTCCGGGGAGAAGTTTTTTCTCTGATGAAGAATTTCAGTATCTCAGCGGTCATGATGAAAAGGGACGGAGCCTTTATCTGGAGCAGTACGAGAACCGGCAGGGTCAGAAGCGCCAGATGCTCCTGGCTCTCCGGGAACCTGCAAATGAGGCCTATCAGAGAGCATACCGGATACAGACGCGGATCTTCTGGCTGGTGGCGCCGGTTTATATTGTTCTGGCTGCGGTCTGCATCTATCGTTTAAGCCGTCGGATCCGGCGGTTTTTGCAGCCTTTTCTTGGAGGAATTGAGAACCTGGAAAAGGGACGGCCAAGCGGAATGGAGCATTACCAGGGACCGGCAGAGTTCTCCGCCATAGCAGCACGGTTTGTGGAAATGGAAAGGCAGCTTCAAAAGAGCGAAGCCGAAAGGATTAAGCTGGATGGAGCCAGACGGCAGCTCTTGGCAGATATTTCCCATGATCTGAAGACGCCGGCAGCTGTGATCCGGGGATGTGCCCAGGCTCTTCAGGATGGAATGATCCCGGAAGAAAAGCGTTCCGGTGCACTGGATACGATTATTCGGAAAGCGGATCAGGTCAGCAGTCTTTTGTCGGCTTTTCACGAATACAGCAAGCTGGAACATCCTCAGATGCCTGTGAACCGGAAACTGACAGATGTGGGATATCTGGTACGGGAATATTTTGCCGGAAGATATCAGGAGCTTGAAATGAATGATATATTTCTGGAAGCGGATATTGAGGAAACACCGTGTATGGCAATGGCAGATCCCTCTCTTCTGCTTCGTGCTTTGGAAAATCTGGTAAATAATGCTGCAGTTTACAATCCGCCGGGAACCAGGATCCTGGCATACCTTCGCAGGGAGGGAGACAGGCTGCGGATCTCCATAGCTGATGACGGGAAGGGGATTCCCGATGAACTGCGGGAGAAGCTCTTTGAACCCTTTGTTACCGGTGATGCAGCCAGAAGCGGCAGTCATGGATCGGGACTGGGGCTTGCCATCACAAAGAAGATCATCCTTCTCCATGAAGGAACGATCCAGGCAGCGCCGGATCCGCTTCCTGGCTGGAAAACAGAATTCCGGATTTCCCTTCCTCTTGCCGAAAGCTGAAGAAATCTTTAGATTGAACAAAGGCTGTTTTAATTTTCCAGCGCTACACTCTCCTTGAAGCCGGAAAACGGCGAATGCTGAAAAGGAGATAAAAAATGGGAAATAAGATGAAGGCAGCTGCAGTGCTGGCTGTGTGCGCGCTGGCGGTATTTGGAGCAGCGACTCTGGGGACGCAGCCATCTGGAGAAAAAAGGGGACTGGCAGTGAAAAGCATTCCGGCCAAGCTCTTTCAAAGTCCGGAAGATGCCGCAGAAGCAAATGAAAATCAATACGGCAATACTTCTGAGGATGAAGCTGAGATGGAGATGAGCTTGTTCCGGAGCACGGCATCGGTGGTGCAGATGGAGATTACCACGGGCCTGACTACAGAATATCTGGATCCGCTTTTACTGTATCCGGTGCGTGTTGTGCGGCAGGGGGAAGAGGTTATTATAAATGATTATGCAGATCTGGAGAAGATGGGATTGGAGGCTTTGTATACGCCGGAACTTTTAGAGGCGATGTCAGAAGTGGATCCGGAAAATCTGGAAATCCAGGACTGGAAGGCCGTTATGGGCGACCCGGAAGGAGCCTGTGTAGTGCTGGGAAAAGATGAAAACGGACTGACTGGAATTACGGAATTCCGTTACAGCAGATAAAAGAAGGCAGGAACTTTTTTGTTCCTGCCTTTTTGGTTTGCCCGCCATAAGGATAAAGGGAAGCGTCACAGGGAAAGATTTCCCTTAGCCCTTGCCTGGCGGTCGCGGATGGACTGGATTACCGGAACCAGGAAAATGGCTACAATGCCGCCGGCAAAACCGTTGTTGTAAAGATTCATGCCGCCATATACAATGCCTACGTTCAGCGCCACGGAAGAATGAAGGTATCCGGCCAGAAGACCGGCGATAATTCCGAATTCTCCGGCTACCGGCGCCAGAGTGGTGGAGAAAAGCAGGGCAAGCATGGGGGAGGGATCGGTAATCGCCCATTCTTTGGTAAGGCTTCCGATGAAAACGCCCAACATGATAGGGGCGATATTGCGCAGGTGTTTTCCGGTGGCACTGAAGCCTACGATTGTGAAAATTCCGCCTATGGTGGGGCCGTTTAATTCACCGCCCACCGCCAGTACGAAACAGGTGGCGAATAAACCGTTGATGCCCATATTCAGCATAACCGGAGAGTGGCCATAATCTTTCAGATAATCCGTGCCGGATATGCCGCTGCTTTTTAAGATGCTGCAGTAGCATTCCAGGACCTGGCGGGGGCCTTTCAGCAGACCGAAGAAAATCATAATGCCAAACAGAAGGAAAAGGAGGCCTGCAAAAAGACGGTTTCCGCCGGTGTACCAGATCTGACGCGAGGCGGTTTCAATACCGAAGGAGCGGAAAAGGGATACGATTACGGTGGCGATAATTCCTGAGGCAAATCCTACATTATAAAGAGAATATCCTTTGTGAGCAAAATGCACATGGGTAGAGAGCGGAGGAAGGACAAAGCCAATCAGAATTCCAACACATATGGACAGAAGAAAGCTGCCAGCCAGAGGAATACCGGGCAGCTGCATTACCTGTGTGATAATGGGAGAAAGGCTGGTGCCGTAAAGTCCTACATAAATATAGCGGCGTACAGAAGTTTTGTGATATCTGGCATACAGAAAAACGCCGGCCAGGATCGCCCAGATATTGATCAGATTTTTGCCGAACAGGGAGAAGCCAAGCATCAGAAAGCTGGAAGTAATGGTATGGCCGGTCATGTCCATGTTCAGGAAATAGATGATGGCAATGCTCATGAGAGTCAGAAATCCGGCATTAACAAAGGCGGCGCCGATACCGCCTACCACCAGATAGTCGGTAATTAAAAAATCCGGCTGCCGGAAAATCTCTGCAATGCCGGCGATGATCTGGCCGGGCGGCTGCAGAAGAAATCCTGCCAGTACAAAATAAAGAGGAACGGCTGACAGCAGAAGAAAACGCTGTCTGCGGGTCAGTTTAATGGGGGATTTTTCAGATTTCAAGGGCTTAAAGTCTCCTTCCGATTGCAGTTGCGGGTGATTTTATTGGTATACAGGTTTGTAATAATAATAACGTATGGAATCCCTTTTGAAAAGAATGTTTTTAAAAAAGTGCACAAACAGGAATGGATTTTCCTTTGCCATTGTGACAAAAAAACGTAAATTAATTGTAAAAATGGTTTTAAAAAGAACAAAACATTGTTAAAATAGAACTGCATGGATAACAGTATGGAGGGAGGCAGAGGTATGTTTGCAATTGGTACGGCAGAAGAGACGGTTTCCGGAATGAAGCTGCGGATCCCGAAGGAGTATAATCTCAATAAAAAAGGAAGGAAAATTTACGGTTTGTGGGTGGGAGAAGATACCCTGTATTTATCGGATGAGATGGATCCGCTGCGGGCCAGAGCCGGAAGAAATGGAAATATTTTTGATGTGAAGGTGCATCTGGATTCGGTGATTGAGGTTCCGCGGCGATTAGACGGGAAGAGGGCCGTGATCAGCGGGAGGATCTCTGCGATCCGGATTCGGTTTCAGCAGGGATAGAGCAAAAGCTTAATGATAATTTTTTCTCAATAAGTCGGATTTGAGTTTACAAATGCAGAAAACAGCTGGTAATATCAAAACGGAGATAGTAAAAAATGCGTAAAATGATATTAAGGAAGTGAAGAGAGTGAAGCATCACAGATTTTGGGCCTGGGCTGCAGTTTTCTGCTTTTTTATGACTATTTATACCGGTTACCGGCATAAATAATTCAAATCAGGAGGATGAAGACATGATTGAGAAAGAATTACTGAAAAAAATTGGTATTTTTGCCGGCGGAGTGCTGTTCGGCACGGCTGGCGTAAAGATTTTAGGAAGTTCGGATGCCAAGAAGATGTATGTAAACTGTGTGGCAGCCGGTCTGAGAGCAAAAGACAGCGTTATGACCACGGCAGTGAATATCCAGGAGAATGCAGAGGATATCCTGGCTGAGGCAAAGGAGATCAACCGCCAGAGAACGGAAGAGATATTTGAAGATCAGGAAGAGACCGCTTCAGCGGCGGAAGAAGAAAAAGCAGAGACGCAAGAAGCAGCGTGCCAGTAACCGCGTTGGGGTTCGGAAAAGCAGCTGCAGGAAACGGGGCTGTTGCGGAAAGCGACGTTAAGAGAACGGAGCTTTTTGTACGGCCCCTTGCTTAATTCTCTTTTGCCAGGATAAGGAGCGTGGACAAATGCGTTTTATCGTAAAACATGAAATCAGAGGGCGGATTCGGGTTCATCTGTGCAGACGATTTCTGACCATTCATCAGGCGGATGTACTGGAACAGTATCTTCAGTCTCTCTCTTGTGTACGGGAAGTACGGATTTATGAGAGAACGGCCGATGCGGCCATCGTATATACCGGAAAGAAAGAAGAACTGACGGAAGCGCTGCAGAGGATTTCTCTGGAGCATCTGGAAAAAAGTGTGCCGGTTCCGGCAGACAGCGGCAGGAAGCTGAATCGGGAGTACAAGGAAAAGCTGATCCAGAGACTTTTGGCCCGGGCGGCAGTGAAGGTATTTTTTCCGGCGCCGCTGCGGGCTGTCTGCACATTGTGCAAGGCGGTGCGTTATGCAGCAAAGGGAGTCCGGTGCCTGGCCAGGGGAAAACTGGAAGTGGAAGTGCTGGATGCCACAGCAATCTCCGTTTCTCTGCTGCGGCTGGATTTTGATACGGCCGGTTCAATTATGTTTCTTTTGGGAATCGGAGAACTTCTGGAGGAGTGGACCCATAAAAAGTCGGTGGGAGACCTGGCCAGGAGTATGTCATTAAATATTGACAAGGTATGGCTGAATGTGGACGGCACGGAGGTGCTGACATCCGCATCACGGATTGTGCCCGGAGATAAGATTACCGTACATATGGGAAATGTAATTCCTTTTGACGGCGAGGTGGTATCCGGTGAGGCCATGGTAAACCAGTCTGCGCTGACTGGCGAGTCCATGCCGGTTAAGAAAGAAGCCGATTCCTATGTATATGCAGGAACAGCGGTGGAAGAGGGCGAGATCACATTCTGCGTTAAGAATGCCGCAGGCGTTACCCGGTTCGAGCGCATCGTCACCATGATTGAGGATTCAGAAAAACTGAAATCATCCGTGGAAGGAAAGGCTGCCGGCCTGGCGGATGCGCTGGTTCCCTGGAGCCTTGGGGGTACAGCTCTTACCTGGCTGATTACCAGGAATACGGCCAGGGCCATTTCCATTTTGATGGTAGATTTTTCCTGTGCACTGAAGCTGGCCATGCCTCTGGCAGTGCTTTCAGCCATGCGCGAGGCGGGAACTCATCACATAACAGTGAAAGGCGGCAAGTATCTGGAAGCGGCAGCAGAGGCAGAGACCATTGTATTCGATAAGACCGGAACCCTGACAAAGGCCAGCCCGGTGGTGGCTGATGTGGTGGCATTTGACGGACAGGATCCCAACGAGATGCTCAGACTGGCTGCCTGCCTGGAGGAACATTTCCCTCATTCCATGGCAAAAGCTGTGGTGGATGAAGCCGTCAGGAGGAAGCTGGACCATGAAGAGATGCACTCGAAGGTTGATTATATTGTGGCACATGGTATTGCTTCCTATGTAAAGGAAACGCGGGTAGTCATCGGAAGCTATCATTTCGTCTTTGAGGATGAGAAATGCCGGATCCCCCAGGGAGAACAGGAACTTTTTGACAGCCTTAAGCCAGAGTATTCTCATTTGTATCTGGCTATTGGCGGTGTGCTGGCGGCAGTAATCTGCATTGAGGATCCTATCCGTCCGGAAGCTGCCCAGGTGATCCGGAAGCTGAAAAAGCTTGGTATCCGAAAGACGGTTATGATGACCGGGGACAGCGAGCGTACCGCCAGAGCCGTGGCCCGGCAGGTAGGTGTGGACGAGTATTATTCCGAAGTACTCCCTGAGGATAAGGCCGGCTTCGTGGAGGCAGAAAAGCGCAAAGGAAGAAAAGTGATTATGGTGGGAGACGGAATCAATGATTCTCCGGCTCTTTCTGCTTCTGATGCGGGCATTGCAATCAGCGAGGGTGCGGCTATCGCCAGAGAGATCGCAGATATCACCGTTTCTGAGAATGACCTTTACCAGCTGGTGGTCTTAAAGGATATCAGCAACCGCCTTATGCGCCGGATCGACCGGAATTACCGGCAGGTAATTGGGTTTAACTTGGGCCTGATTATCCTGGGGGCGGCCGGAATCCTCCAGCCGGCTGCCTCAGCCCTCCTTCATAATACATCTACGCTGGTGATCAGCCTGAACAGCATGACGAATCTTCTGGAGGAAGAGACAGGGCGGTTTTCAATATAATTTCATTCACGGTACGTCCCGGATTTAATGCCGGGGCGTTTTCTTTTATTTCCGCGGGCAACGAGCCAAGGGGACATGCTTGCATGTCCATTTGGCGACTGCCGCGAGGGTCAAATACCCCGCAGCTTGCTGCGGAGTATTTGGCTCCGGCATTTCTGCTAATGAGTAACAAATCTTACAATTCTCAACGGAAAAACAACAGAAAAGTAAAAAAACACTGCGATATGTACCCCATGAAATGATTTTCCTAACGATTAGAATGGTATATTCCATGCAAAGATTGCAATACTAGCTGAAAACGCAAATTTTATCTTTACATGGAAAGGAAGAAGTACCTTGAAGGAGAGACCATACAGCACATTTTATGCGCGTCTTCTGGGCGGATTTTCCTTCAGCGGAGATGGACAGGAGATTCCCATTAAGGGAAACCTCCGTTCCAAGTACCTGCAGGTTCTGGTTATGCTGCTGAAAGCGGGAAAAGAACGCCTGTACCAGCCACAAGATTGAAGCAAGGGATTTGTATAATCTGGTGCTGAAGGATATACAGGAATTGGCGGAGCAGGCCATGAAGGACGCTGATGCGTTTTACCAGCGGCTCAGCCGCCGGATGGAGCGCCGGTATCTGGTGGACGCTTCTCAGACCGAGAAGGAACGCCAGCGGCTGGAAGCCCGAAATCAGGAAATTGACGGAATGTTTTTGAGCCTGTACACCGATAAGGCCAAAGGCATCCTGACCGAGCAGCGGTTTGTGAAGCTGACGGCGGCGCTGGAACAGGAGCAGGGGGCCAACCAGAAACGCCTGCACGATCTGGCGGTGATGCAGAGCCGGGCGGACGCACAGGAAAGCGAAGTCCGAACCTTTATCAAGGAAATCCGGCGCTATGCTGCCATTGAGGAATTGGACGAGTCTGTACTGAATCGGCTTATCAGCAAAATCCTGATT
>DVKS01000085.1 GCA_018715905.1 Candidatus Caccovicinus merdipullorum
CAGGGAAAGACTTACAGTATTACCTCTCACGGATTTGCCAGGGACAAGGAGTTTGCCCTTGTCTCCCGCACAGAGAATGAGGTGTGGTATCAGCTGGAATCCAGTCCGGAGACCATAGAGGTTTACCCCTTTCCCTTTATCCTGATGGCGGGGCATCGTCTGGAAGGGCGGACGTTAAAGGTTATGTGGAAGGTGAAGAATACGGGCGATACTCCCATGTATTTCATGATCGGCGGTCATCCGGCCTTTAAGACACCGAAAGGGTGTACCGTCCATGATTTCACTCTGGATTTCCATTGCGCAGGAAAGAAAGATGCGCTTCATTACCAGTCTCCCAATGGGGACGGCTACCAGGATGAGGCGCTGTCCGGCAGTCTGGCGCTGGAAGAGGGAAAAGTGCCGGTGACCCCGGGATTTTTCTCAAAGGCCCTTACTTATATTTTTGATGAAGGACAGGTGGAGAAGGTCAGCCTCCTTCTTCCCGGCGGAGAGCCTTACGTAACAGTCCGCTGTGCCGGCATCCCTTATCTGGGAGTATGGACCGTGGAAGCAACGCATCCTTTTATCTGCCTGGAGCCCTGGTACGGACGCTGCGACCGGGACGGATGGCAGGGAGAGCTTGCCGACCGGGACGGCGTGGTAAAGCTTGCGGCCGGCCAGGAATTCCAGGCAGAATATGAAATTGAGATCCACTGATGCGGGGGCTGACCCTGACATCCATTAAGAAACAGCAGGAGGAAAGCAATGTATAAAATCTTAAAAGCAGAAAAGCTGGCAGATAAGATCTACCTGATGGACGTGGAAGCGCCCCGGGTGGCAAAGCGGTGCCAGCCAGGCGAATTTGTAATTGTAAAGACGGATGAGACGGGAGAGAGAATTCCCTTAACCATCTGTGATTTCGACCGGGAGAAGGGAACGGTTACCATCGTGTTCCAGATCGTAGGCGCATCTACCCTGAAGATGTCATATCTTCAGGCAGGGGATTCCTTCCAGGATTTTGTAGGTCCTCTGGGACAGCCTTCCGAGTTTGTGAAGGAGGATCTGGAAGAAGTAAAGAAGAGAAAATACCTGTTTGTGGCAGGCGGCGTAGGTACCGCTCCCGTATATCCCCAGGTAAAGTGGATGCGTCAGCACGGCATCGATGTGGATGTAATCGTAGGCGCAAAGAACAAAGATCTGATCCTTTTAGAGGAAGAGATGCGTGCCCAGGCCGGAAACCTTTACATAACCACAGATGACGGTTCCTATGTGCGCAAGGGCATGGTAACCGAGGTGGTAAAGGATCTGGTGGTTAATCAGGGAAAGCATTACGATGTGTGCGTAGCCATCGGCCCTGTGATTATGATGAAGTTTGTCTGCCTGCTGACCAAGGAGTTAAATATCCCCACCATTGTCAGCATGAACCCCATTATGGTGGACGGAACCGGCATGTGCGGCGCCTGCCGCTTAAGCGTTGGCGGAGAAGTGAAGTTTGCCTGCGTGGACGGACCGGAATTTGACGGCCATCTGGTGAATTTCGATGAGGCCATGAAGCGCCAGCAGATGTATAAGACGGAAGAGGGACGTGCCATGTTAAAAGCCCAGGAAGGCGACACCCATCATGGCGGGTGCGGACATTGCGGAGGTGACAACTAATGGATGTATTAAAGAAAGTACCGGTGCGCGAACAGGATCCCAAGGTGCGCGCCACGAATTTTGACGAGGTCTGCTTAGGCTATAATCAGGAAGAGGCCATGGAAGAGGCAGCCAGATGTTTAAAGTGTAAGAACAATGCCAGATGTATGGGCGGATGTCCCGTTTCCATCAACATCCCCGGCTTTATCAGCGAAGTGGAAAAAGGCGATTTCCAGAAGGCGGCAGAGATCATTGCCGAGTCTTCTGCCCTTCCGGCTGTCTGCGGCCGTGTATGCCCCCAGGAGAGCCAGTGCGAAGGCAAGTGCATCCGCGGAATCAAGGGTGAGCCCATTTCCATCGGAAAGCTGGAGCGTTTCGTGGCAGACTGGTCCAGAGAGAACGGTTTTGTACCCCCGAAGCCGGAAAAGACCAACGGAAAGAAAGTTGCTGTTATCGGTTCCGGCCCTGCAGGTCTTACCTGTGCGGGAGATCTGGCAAAGCTTGGCTATGAGGTAACGATTTTCGAGGCTCTTCATGAGCCGGGCGGCGTACTGACCTACGGTATTCCCGAGTTCCGTCTGCCTAAGAGCACGGTAGTTCACCATGAAGTGGAGAATGTAAAGAAGCTGGGCGTAAAGATCGAGACCAACGTAATCATCGGAAAGTCCGTGACCATCGACCAGCTGATCGAGGAAGAAGGCTTCCAGGCCATCTTTATCGGTTCCGGCGCCGGCCTTCCCCGGTTTATGGGAATCCCCGGAGAGAATGCCAACGGCGTATTCTCTGCCAATGAGTATCTGACCAGAAACAACTTAATGAAGGCGTTCCGTGACGATTATGATACCCCTATCATGAGAGGAAAGAAAGTGGTGGTAGTCGGCGGCGGAAACGTGGCCATGGACGCAGCCAGAACGGCTCTTCGTCTGGGCGCTGAGGTGCATATCGTGTACCGCCGTTCCGAGGCAGAACTTCCGGCCCGTGCAGAGGAAGTTCACCATGCAAAGGAAGAAGGCGTGATCTTTAACCTGCTGACGAACCCGGTGGAGATCCTGACCGATGAGAATGACTGGGTAAAGGGCATGGTTGTGCGGAAGATGGAATTAGGTGAGCCGGATGCCTCCGGAAGAAGAAGACCGGTAGAGATCCCGGGTTCCGATTTTACCATCGATGTAGACACGGTGATCATGGCTCTGGGAACCTCACCGAACCCGCTGATCTCCAGCACCACGGAAGGACTGGAAATCAATAAGAGAAAATGCATCATTGCGGAAGAAGGCACCGGAAAGACCACCAAGGAAGGCGTGTATGCCGGCGGCGACGCAGTGACCGGTGCAGCCACCGTAATCCTGGCTATGGAAGCAGGAAAGATGGGAGCAAGAGGCATCCATCAGTACCTGTCCGGAAAAGATCAGTAAACCTTCATGCGCCGGCAGGGATATCAAAGAAAAGAAAAAGGACCCCGGTCAGCCGGGGTCCGAATGGTCCTTCGTCTGCATGGAATCTGACAGAATCAGAATCAGCTCCAGTTCGCTGCGAAAGGATCTTTCCCCCTGCGGCGTAACCACGATTCCCTGCCAGGTGCTGTTGTCACAGGAATGAATAGTGACGGTAAATGTTTCTTCCATATTTCCAGCCTCCGAGAACATCAATCACGAATGGTTATTTAAAATTATAGAGAACCTGTCCGGCAATGTCAAGCATTCCGGACGATAGATTGTGAACAAAAATCGATACAATGGAGAAGCTTGTATTTGCCCGAATCCTATGATAGAGTATGATTAAAGGCAAGAGAAGGA
>DVKS01000086.1 GCA_018715905.1 Candidatus Caccovicinus merdipullorum
GATGTAAACCTGCTTTTTTGTCATGCAATTCTTTCCCTTTTCCGTTAATTTGTGAGAGCGTATTATTTTCACTACCTGTGTTATGGCACTTACAGAAGCCTGTTCCTTCATCCTTATATTCTTTTTTAATCTTATCTAAATGACATTGACGGCTGAACTGTTACAAAAAAACAGAAAACCATGTAAAAGAGAGAAAGATAAGCATTTGTTTCAATAAATGTAAGAAAATAGCAAGAACTGTTCTGTCAATTCATGGTATAATGACTGCAAAGCAGGCATTATACCGCGCCGGTTCGCGTTGAGCAAAGCGAGACAAACACCTCGGCGAACCGTGTGCATCCCCCGGAGGGATACCGTGGCTTCGGAGAAGTCATGGTATAATAACTGCAAAGCAGGCATTATACCTGCGCCGGTTCGCGTTGAGCGAAAAACAGAAGTGAATAAACAGCAGGAGGGTATTACAATGAGAAAATGGATAAGCGCTTTGATGGGACTGGGCTTTATGGTGATGGTTACCGGCTGCAGCCAGCAGCTGGATGCCAGAGCAATCTACGATGCTGCATCGGAAAAAAGCAGTCAGCTGACGGAGATGGCCATGTCTACTTCTACCGACATGACTATGAAGCAGGGAGAAGATTCTCTGGGAATGACTATGGATATGAATATGCGGATCAAGGGAATGAATACTGATTCCATGGAGTATATAGCGGAGGGCTCCAGTACCACACTTGGGCAGACGATAGATATGACCATGTATTATAAAGATGGTTATTACTATATCGATACTGCAGGCCAGAAAATAAAGTATGCCATGGATGTGGAGGCTATGACGGAACAGATTCTCCAGAGTACGGAAAGCAGCGGGGTGAATTCCGATTATCTTACGGAAATTACCGCCGAGAAGGATGGAGAGAATACCCTGCTTACCTTTACTGCCGATGCATCTCAGATGAGTCAGTATGTGCAGGATGCTTTAAGCGGCATGGGAAGTATGGGACTGGGAGATATTTCCTATGACATTAAGGAAGCCAGCGGCCAGGCAGTGGTGAATGCAGACGGATACTTTGCCAGCACCGATATGAAGATGGTCATTGATATGACTGCCAATGGGGAAACCATAAGCGTCGATATGGACACCAGTGTTTCCTACGAAAATCCGGGACAAACAGTGGAAATTACCGCCCCTGATTTGGAAGGGTACACGGAGATTGATATTTCCGGGATGATGACTTCCGGGGAGACGGCGGCAGAGTAGAAAATAAAAAGATACAGCAAAGACAGAGGAAGCTATTCAAGGGTGCGAAGCGTTATTTCGCTCCTTAACGGCTTCCTTTTGTCTTTGCTCTATAAGTCCTGCCGCCGAGATTCATGCATTCATCCATGGGAAACTTATAGAACGGGCATACACAATTCGCAATAATGCTCGTCTACAAGCCTTTTCTTATAACGTTCCATTACGGGCCTTGTTTCATCCGGCAAATACCCCAATTTCTCCAATTCGGAAAAACACATTTGCCATGCAGTCTGTACTGCATCTGTTGTATGGGGGATTAAAAAGACCAGATATTTTCCGCCTTCCAATTCTCTGCATTTAACTTGGTTCGGTGCATATTTCTGGTTTTGAGGCCGGTTGATGCAGACATCGTAACGGCAGTGACAAGGTTCTGTCTTTTCCGGGTTATCCATAGGTACAGCGTAGATTACCGTATCTTTGTCATATAAGTTGTTTTCCCTTACCCACTTTTTAAAGGTGTCCATCAGTGCTTGGTTTCCTGCGCCGTATTCACCGGTTCTTCGCATATAAATAACTGCAGAGGGCGGTATTTTTTCTTGTGCAGTGCTGACGTAAAATTTCAAAATCATTTCTCCAATCTATAAAGTACATCGATGTCCATAGAAATGGTAAGCCCAATTAAAATGATTTTCAAGAACTTTTTTAAAATCGAAGGTTCTCTGATTTTGCAATTTGAGACAGCGATTGTTATTGAATGATGCAGATATCTGATAGAAAATCTGCAAAATATGCAGTAAAATCATATTACGAAAAATATGCAAGCCAAGTTTGAAAGGAGTACAGATGTTTGCCGATTATCATGTACATACAGAATTCAGCGATGATTCCATATATCTGATGGAAGATGTGATCCGGGATGCGGTCAATATGAATATGGATGAAATCTGCATAACCGACCATGTGGATTATGGTGTGAAAGACGACTGGGACTCCGGATCAGAGATTATCTACCGAAACGGAGAACCTCTTGCAAATGTGGACTACCCTTCATATATGGATAAGATCCAGTTTCTGAAGCGGAAGTATGCAGGAAAGATTCGGATAAAAACAGGAATGGAGTTTGGCGTTCAGGCACATACGATCCCTCAGTTCGAGGATCTTTTCACCAGGTATCCTTTTGATTTTATTATCCTGTCTGTCCATCAGGTGGAAAATAAAGAGTTCTGGACACAGGAATTCCAGAAGGGCAGAACACAGAAGGAATATAATGAGCGCTACTACGAAGAGATGCTTTCACTGGTAAAGCATTACAAGAATTACTCTGTGCTTGGGCATATGGATTTGATCAAGCGGTATGACAAGAAGGGAGAATATCCTTTTGAAAAAGTAAAACCTATCATAGAAGATATCCTGAAAATCGTGATCGCCGATGGTAAAGGGATTGAAATGAATACATCGGCAAAAAGGTATGGACTGAAGGATACGATGCCTTCACGGGAAATACTGAGATTATATAGAGAACTGGGAGGGGAGATCATTACAATCGGCAGCGACAGCCATAAGCCGGATCAACTGGGGTACGGCATATTGGAAGCTCAGAAAATTCTGAAAGATATTGGATTTCAAAAAATCTGCACGTTTGAAAAAATGAATCCGGTTATGCATGAATTATGGGTGTGATGGGGCAGGGACCTGCTTTCGGCAGTATCTCCGGTAAGTCCAATTAAAATGATTTTCAAGAACTTTTTTAGATCAAAGGCTTTTTGATTTTGCAACTGCTGGTTGAATTTGTGGTACGTTGCGCTCGCCAGTTCAGTTATTGAAGGCGAAAATGCGCCATGCTATACTGAAAAAAGAAAAAGGACCCCGGAATTTTGCATGCCGGGTCATGGAACTTTTAAAGCGGGGGAGAAAGCACGTATGTTGGATAAGAAAAGCGTGGGAAGGCGGATTGCCTATTACCGAAAAGATAAGGGTTTTACGCAGAAGGAACTGGCGGATAGTCTGAATATTTCCTTTCAGTCGGTTTCCAAATGGGAGGCGGGATACAGCTTTCCGACGGTGGAGATGCTGTATGAGATGGCCAATATTTTGAATGTAACAGTGGATCTGCTGTTAAATGATTCTGTCTGGGAAAACCGGTGGATTCGATATCTGGATACCGGACTGGATACAAAGAAACTGTATGAGCTGAAACGGGAACTACTGAAATTAAATTCCGATGATGAGCGGATTTTTTCGGCGGGATATGCGGATGCATATTTATTCCGCATGGACACATCTGGCATGAAGGAACCCATATATGCCAGTATCACCTGCACCCCCGGATCTAAGGAGAAGCTGGCAGCAGAATACCGGTATAACCGGGAGATCTGTGCAGATGTGGTGTCCGGCACTATCAATTTCCTGCTTCAGTACGGTGTGGAATCCATGATCCTGAAAGGGATGATCGTATGCGGAAATTATAATCAGGATCAGCTGCGTCTGATGGCAGAGGCCATGAAGGAGCAGTGCCAAAAGAATGATGTGATGTTTGCCGGAATGGAGATTGCGGCGCAGCCGGTAAATTACGGCACCGAGGAGTACCATATTAATGTGACGGTGACGGGAGTCCAGGACAGGGAAAAGATCCTGGATGGAAGTCAGATACGGGAAGGGGATATTTTGATCGGTATCCGGACCGATGGAATTGACGGCACCAATTATCCCATTATCAAGGTCATGCTGGACCGGAATCCCAGGCTGTTTCAGGAAAAAATGGAGGAAGGACATTCCTTTCTGGATGAACTGCTGAAGCCGGGCAGGGCATTCACAGGAGAAATCCGGGCGCTGCAGCAGCGAGGACTGCTGCATGGAGCAGTCCGGACTCAGAACAGCATTTTGAAACGAAGAAGCTGGAAAGGGGTACCGGAGGGGCTGGGAGCCTGCATCGATCTGTGCGCAGTGCCGGTTTTTCCCCTGCATCGATTTCTCTTTCAGCAGGATATGATCGGAGAACGGGTATTTCCTTATCACTTTAATATGGGAATCGGCATGATCGCAGTGGTGCCGGAGGATGGATGGAAAGAAGCCATGGAGATGATCGGACAGATGTCTCCATGCTGGCGGATCGGACGGATCATGAAGGACACGGGACACGAAGGAGAGAAAGTCTGGACAGAAGGGCGGATCTTATGGTGAAGAAAGCAAGGGGATTATTTTGGAGGGCAAGCATCCGGTATGTTTTTTTGCTTGGAATCTCAGTTATTTTAGCAGTTCTGCTAAATGGGATTGTGATCGCCGGAAACGATCGGGTTGCACAGGCAGCCGACCGTATTTTTGCCGGACAGGCAGTGGATATGGGAAAACTTCTGGTCGGACTTTCCGGCCTGGCAGTCTGGGGCGCAGTTTTTTCTTTTGGAAAAAGCTTAAGTGCAGGTCACTACAGCGCTCTGGTTTCCCGAAGGGTGCGTAAGCAGCTGGGAGAGCATCTGCTTAAGCTTCCCTGCGCCTGTTTCGATGAAAGGGGAGCCGGAGGCGTATTGACCCGGTTTTCTTCAGATATTGGAGAAGCCGGCCGGTTTTATTCGGAAATTCTTCCAGATTTGCTGGTAAATCTGGTTACGGTAGTTATGGTGACAGGATATTTTACCCGGATGGACGGAAGACTGATCCTGATTCTCTTTGCCAGTTATCCGGTAATGTTAGTTGTGGCGGATAAGCTTTCCAAAAAACTTGCCCGCATCGCAAAGGGATTCCGCACCAGGATGGATGACCGGACGGAGGCCGCTTACGATCTGATCCAGGGGATCGAGATCTTACGAAGTTATAATCTGGAGGAAACCGCAGACCGGCGCATCGGCACGGTAATTGATGATATTGCAGACCACGGCTGCAAAAGTACCCGGATCAGTTCCATGGGGTGGCTTTTGAAGGGGGTTCTTACAACGGTCCCGGAGGTGGTCTGCTATTTGTTTGCCCTTTATGAGGTGCTTGGAGGACGGATTACCACCGGCGAGATGCTTTCCTTTGCCGTGCTGCTGGGACGGGTGATCTATCCCATAGGAGATATCGTATTCTGCGCCAATGATATCCGTACTGCCGGAGTGGCCATGGAGCGCCTGGAGAGGCTTTTTAACAGGCCAACGGAAGAAGAGGAGCGGCTGTCTGCCTGTGACTTCGGGGGAAAGACAGAAACATATGATTCGGCAGAAAAAGGAAGAAATGGGGACCGGGAGGAAACCGCCATTTCCTGGAGCGGGGTAAAGTTTTCCTATGAATTAGGAAATCCGGTGCTGAAAGGGGCATCCTTTTGTATCCGGAAAGGAGAGACTGCGGCATTTGTAGGCGGTTCCGGGGAGGGGAAAAGTACAATTTTTAAAATTCTCTGCGGTTTGTATACGAAGGAGGAAGGAGAATACCTGCTTTACGGACGGCGGATCGAAGACTGGGATATTCAGGCAGCCAGAGACTGCTTTTCCATCGTATCCCAGAATGTGTTCCTGTTTCCAGAGAGTATTTTCTGGAATGTGGCCTGCGGAAAACCGGGAGTTTCACGGAAAGAGGCAGAAGAGGCCTGCCGGGCGGCCAGAATCCATGATTTTATTGCCGGTCTGCCGGAAGGATATGATACGTTGGTGGGAGAGCGTGGGGTTAAGATTTCCGGCGGCGAGAGACAGCGCATTTCCATTGCGCGGGCATTTTTAAAGAATGCTCCTATTATTTTGCTGGATGAGCCCACCTCCGCAGTAGATACAGGAACAGAACAGGAGATTCAGGAGGCGGTTTCACGGATCGCTGCGGGGAAGACGGTAATCGTGATTGCCCACCGCCTTTCCACGGTAAAGTCGGCAGACAGAATCTATGTGCTCCAGGATGGTCATGCCGCGGAAAGCGGAACCCATAAGGAGCTGCTCCGGAAAAAGGGCATTTATGCAAATCTGTATGGGAAGGAAGTGGAAGAAAATGAAAAGCAGTCACCATGTACCGGCATCTGATGGGGCGGCGGTCCCGCCAAAATCCGGGAGAAAGCATTTATTTCTGTGGTTTATGGGACTCATGGAAAAACGGCTGCCTCTTTATCTGGGGGCGATCCTTCTTTCTTCCTGCGGAGCGGCTTTTGCCAGGATTGCCAATGCCTGGATCGTGGAAAGCGTGATTACATCGGCCCAGAACAGGGATGCGGAAGGCCTTTTTCTCCGGGTGGGGCTGCAGTTTGCAGCTTTCGTCTTTGGATGGTGGATGTGGAGAGTGGGAATTGTCCGATATAACATAGAGGGAAGGCGGGGAATTGCCAGGCTGGAGAAACTGGTGCTTTCCAAGGCGCTGAGGCTGCCCTTTTCTTATTATGAAGACCACCACAGCGGAGATTTTATCTCGAAACTGATCTATGATACAGAGCGGGCAGGCGATATTTACAGTTCGCGGTTTCGCAGATTGTCTTCTGCCGTTATTTCTACGGTGGTGTACCTGATTCCCATGTTTTGCTACAGTTCTTCTCTTACATTATGCCTTCTGGCGATAAGCATGTTCTCGTTTTTAGGAAATACGCTGTTTTTAAAGCCCATGAAGACTTCCGGAGGGGCCCTGGCAGCGGGAAACGGAAAGCTTCTGGAACATCTCACCAATATGCTTTCCGGTCTGGAAACCGTAAAAATGTTTCCGGTGGGAGAAATGCTTCTGCAGATGTTTTCCCGGGCCAATGAGGAGTGTTTTAAGGCGCAGAAGAAAACGAATCTTCTGGGAGCCGGACTGGAGAGTTTAAACAGCTTTCTGGATCTTATGGGTGCATTGGCTTTTCTGGGGCTTGGGGTATGGTTTGCAGCTGCGGGAAGAATTAGTCTTGGAGAACTGACGGCTCTTTATACGCTTTACGGCTCGTTCCGGTATGTGTTCCTGGACATCGGCAGATATCTTCCGCAGATGATGAACTGTCTGGCAAATGTGGAGAATCTTTACGATTTCCTTCAGCTTCCGGAGGAACCGCAGCAATATGATATGCCGGCTGAGAGCAGTGAGAGAGGACGAAGCCAGGCAGATCAGGCAGGTGCAGAGAAAGAACAGGAGAGCAGCAGGGCCTGGGCAGTGCGGATGGAACATATTGATTTCGGATATCAGAAGGAGCGGAAGATTTTTTCTGATTTTACGCTGCGGATTCCGGAAGGAAAATGTGTGGCTGTTGCCGGCGAATCCGGATGCGGAAAGAGCACTCTTGCAAAGCTGCTGCTGGGATTTTATGCGCCGGAGGGCGGGTATATTGAAATCTGCGGGATGAACCGCCGAAACAGCACCTTGAGACAGATGCGCCGGATGATTGCTTATGTGCCCCAGGAACCGTACCTGTTTGAAGTGACCATCGCGGAAAATATTGCCTATGGTCTGGCAGACAGCGGCAGGAAGGTCACCATGGAGGAGATCATCCTGGCAGCCAGGACGGCAAATGCCCATGAATTTATCCAGAAGCTGCCTCAGGGCTACCAAACCATTCCCGGAGAACGGGGAAATACCCTGTCCGGAGGTGAAAGACAGCGGATCGCCATTGCCAGAGCGGTGCTGAAAAACGCGCCGATACTGCTTCTGGATGAGGCTACATCGGCTCTGGATAATGAGTCGGAACGTCTGATAAATGAAGCCCTGGACCGGCTGCGGGCAGGGCGCACTACCATTATGATCGCCCACAGATCATCTGCACTTGCGCTGGCAGATGAGGTGGTACGGATCCTGGTTTGACAATTGCGCATGGGGCATTTATAACGGCTTACGGCTGTGATGAAGAGAGGGCAGAAGCTTAATGAACTGTCCGCTGTGAATTAGCTGCGGAAAAAGAAAGAGTATCCAATGAATCCGAAGCTCCCAAATTAGAGGCAGAGATTTCATTGGATACTCTTAAAATTATGCATTAAAACCGCTTAATCTTCTTTGCTGTCGTCTTATCAAATTCCGTCTCTCGGACGATCAGGCTGTGGATCCGCTTATATGGCGGCATGTCCTTGTTGAACTCATCGATCAGAGCCTGAAGCTGCCCCTGGATATCTTTGATTCGTTTTTTCTTTGCGTATTCGTAATCTGGGAAGATTTCTGCTTCGATAACCCGGTCTTTTTCACGAACCAGGATTTCTTTTACCAGGTCGTTCCGGCTTAACTGATTTTCCAGCTCCTCGGGGGAGACGTTCTCGCCGTTGGCCAGAATGATCAGATTCTTCTTTCTGCCGGTGATGTAGACGAAATTATCTTCGTCCACGTAGCCTAGATCTCCGGTCTTTAACCAGCCGTCTTCCAGTGTCTCAGCGGTTTCTTCGGGCATCTTATAATAGCCCATCATGACGCTGGAGCCTTTTACCCAGATCTCATCATCCACTACTTTGGCCTGGCAGTTGGGGAGAAGCTTTCCTACGGAGCCGCGGCGGTTGTCCCATTCCAGGTTATTGCTGATTACAGGGGAGCATTCGGTCATGCCGTAGCCCTGCAGGATGGTGATGCCGTATTCCTTAAAACGGTCCACGTATTCCGGATCCAGATAGGCGCCGCCGCTGCATATGATCCGCAGATTTCCTCCGAAGGCTGCGTGAGCCGCTGCCTTTTTGGGGATCAGCTTGGATACATCTTTAAGCTTTGCGTAAATAGACTCAATAACCATGGGAACTAAAAGGACGATCTCCGGCTTAAACAGCTTGAGATTTTTCTGTACGTGCATGATAGAGTCATTGATGCAGATGACCATGCCGATGTAAAGTCCCTTGATGATGTCCATGGTAAGGCAGTACACATGATTGATGGGAAGGAGGGTCATGGAGACGGTGCCGGCGGGAATCTTCATATCCAGACATACGGCATTGTCCGTCAGATTCCGGTGGCTTAACATGACGCCCTTGCTTTTTCCGGTGGTTCCGGATGTAAAAAGGATGGTACAGAGCTGATCCGGATCCAGATTGGTGTCAAAGTTTCCTGTATGCTCCGCAAGGAGCTGAGAAAGAGACCGGATATCGGCGCTGCTTTCCTGTGCCTGCATGGAAATGATGCAGGTGATCCGGGGACACAGCTTCCGGATTTCAGGGATTACATCTGCACGGATTTCATCGTAAATGACCATCTCCACATCTGCGCGGTTTAAAAGCTCACAGATAGCCGGCGCCGGCAGCTGGGCATCAATGGGAACGGCTACACTGCCGCTGTTGGTGATGCCGAAATAGCTGATGATCCAGGAGTAGGTTGTGGCGCCGATTAAAGCAATGTGCTTTCCCAGCATCCCTTCGGCTTTCAGCATCCGGCTTACAGCCATGGAGTCCTGGTTCACATTTTCATAGGTTTTATCTTCCAGTTCTTTTCTTCCGATTTTGTAGCGGAATGCGGTCTGGCTGCCGTATGCGGCGGCACTGTGGCGGATCACATCCCGTAAGGTTTCCACTGCCATAAGATCTCCTTTTTAGTCCTGAAGGGACTTGATATATTCGATTGCCTGGCCTACGGTCTTTACATTGACCACGTCACGCTCATTTACCTCGATATCATACTTATCCTCCAGCTCGCCTACCAGACTCATGAAGTCATAGGAGGTGAAGCCAAGGTCCTCAATAAAACGGGAGTCTTCTCTGATCTCTTCCGGATTTACATCTACGTACTCACAGATTACTTTCTTTAATTCTTCAAACATGTTCTGTTTCCTCCTGAAAATGGTTCAAATTATGGGGCGCATCAGCTCCAGTCGATAACTTCTCCTACAGTGCGGCTGCAGTCCTCGATGCCGCGGAATATAATACGGCAGAGATAATAATAAATTTCCTGAAGTTTTTCCGGGGTAACTACGCCGGTCTGGTACTCGAAGCAGAAATCCAGGCCATTGTCTGTGGCATTCTGGCTTACGGTCAGATACAGGGTGTGGGCAGCCACGCCGTTGGAGTAACGGGCTGTCCGGTACTGGATCCCGTCAAGCTTCTCCAGTCCGGGACCTTCATAACGCATGGCCAGGGGCTGGTAGGTGAGAGAGAGGGGCTCATAGGTCTGTCCGTCAGCAAGTTTATAGTACTGGGAGCGGTAGTAGTAATATTCCGTGGGGCTGAAATTAGCGTGACGGAAGTACTGGTTCTGCATGTCCCGGATCTTATAAATGCCTTCGATAAAAGTATCTTCCCTGGGCACAATGGTGCGGAAGGGGAAGCAGTGGATTCTGGTTCCGCCGGACCGTTTTTCCTGCAGGGTGGCCCTGCGTGCGATGGTAGTTGTCACAGAAATGTCATCCAGATTATTTTCCTTCTGAAGATAAGTGCGGAGTCCCATTAACAGCAGACAGGTCATGGAAACCTGCTGGTCCTCGCAGAACTGGAACATTCTGGCGGAAGGATCTGTTTCCAGATGGAAAGTAGTGATATTTGCGTCCACATTGTTGGAAGTGTTGGTGGCAGCACGGAGATTTGGATTTCCTGTGGCTTTGCGCTCTGCTTCCAGCTTTCCAGGGCCGTAGATGTCGGCAAAGATCGGTTCGGAAGAAGCGATCAGCTTCTGGAAGAATTCCCGGTCTTTCTGGCTGGCCTTAGAACCTGCCTCATATTCCAGATCTTTCTTTAACTGTTTGATGTAGGAAGACATAGGCTTGGGGTAATCGATTCCCTCATACATCCGGCTGGCGTACAATTCAATAATATCCCGGAAAAACAGAATCAGAGACTGGGCATCCATGGTCATGTGATCCACGGCAATGTAGATTCCCTGGAAACCATCGGGCATTTTGATAATAACGATGCGGTGCATAGGGGAATCGTAGCGGGCAAAGGGAGTCTCTGTCCATTCCCGCATCTTGGCGTCTGCCTCTTCCTGGGTCCAGCCGGTAAAGTCGAACTGTTCGATAACGGAATCATCCTGACGGACCACATACTGGTAGACGGTTCCGTCCTTGTCTTCTGCAAAGCGCAGGCGCATGGCTTCGCAGCGGTCAATGGCTTCTTTGATGCATTCTCTCAGCACATCCCAATTCAGATCCACCTGGATGGTCAGACTGGAACCGATATTAAGAACCTGCTTGGCGGGGCAGTATTTCAGACAGTAGAAATGCAGGTTCTGGGCAGCTGTTAAAGGGTACACCTTGTTGCCTTTTCTGGTTTTCATACTAGATCTCTCCTCCCTGGAAGTATTGATTGATGAATTTATTTACCGCGTTTTCATACGCTGCAGTATCTTTGTAATAGGATTCCGCGTGACTGGCGTCATGGATTACCAGAAGCTCCTTGGGAGCTGTGCAGGCATCGTAAAGTTCATAAACCATGGAGCAGGGAACGAAGGTGTCCCGATCTCCGTGGATGAAAAGAGTGGGCGTGGCTGACTTTGCAACTTCATTTACGGCATTGCACTCATTAAGACCGTATCCGGCTCTGCGCCGGTTCATGATATCTGCCAGATTCATCAGCGGGAATGCCGGCAGATGGTACATGGTTTTCAGTACAGATTTAAAAACGTAATAAGCCGAGGTAAATGCACAGTCGGATACGGCAGCTTTTACCTGAGGCGGAAGGGCCAGGCCGGTGGTCATCAGTACGGTAGCTGCCCCCATGGAAATTCCCTGAAGGAGGATCTGGCAGTCACTTCCCACACGGCCGATCACGTAATCAATCCAGGCTTTGGCGTCATAACGGTCCAGACAGCCGAAGCCGATGTAGGTGCCTTCGCTCTTGCCATGGGCCCGCTCATCCACGAGAAGCACCTGGAAATCATGTTCCAGGTAAAATTTCCCCAGTGACGCGTAATCACTTGCGCCGTCGCTGGTATAGCCGTGAAAACAGATGGCTACCTTCTTCGTGTTCTGACGCGGATAAAAGGTGCCGTGAAGCTTCAGACCATCCCGGGAAGTGATGAAAACTTCTTCCTGAGGCTGCTGCTCCATCCACTCCCGCCGTGTGCGGATGGTGGGAATGTAAACGTTCCAGTCTGTGCCGGACATTTTCATGGTCCTTTCATTTTTGGCATTGGAGCGAATCATGGTGCGGCGGAAAAAATAACGGGCAATGGCATATTCGCCGGCAGCAGCAATGGCCGCCGCGCCTAAAAGATATCGGGTGAATTTCATTGTTGAAACACTCCTTTCCGATGCAGCCGGGGAAAAGCGGCTGCGGGCTTACAGGAATTTTTGCAGTTCCAGAGCCTTGTCCAGGCTTCCTTCGACTTTTAATTTTCCTGTGGTAAATGCAAAAACAGGATCCAGTTTTCCGGCAGCGATCTTTAAGAGAGTATCAGCGCTGCAGATGAAAATCGCATCCCTGTCATAATATTCATAGGGTTCGATGGACAGGACGCCATCTTTTACTTCTGCATAAAATGCGCCTTCTCCTTCGCCTGTGATGTTAAACTGAAAAGCCAGGTGTTCTTTTATCCCGCTTACATCAGCTTTGGAAAACATGTCTTTTACCTTCTGAAAAAGTTCTTCGTATGTCATTTTGCAACCTCCCGGATCAGGCGGAACAGGCCGCCTGCAGTTTTGCGGAAAAAGTACATAATCTCTCCTTTTTCCGGGAAATTCGACCGGTGGTCGAAACTCCTTATGGTTACATTATCATCTTTTAGAACGGCAGTCAAGAGTGGATTTTCCCTTGAGATTCTGGTATACTGAAATTGTTTTCTGGGGAGTTATTGCGCATTTGGAATCCCTGAATTAATGCCGCTTATTCAGCGGCAGATTTTTAAGGTAAGGACGGCATGTGTATGAATGGGCAGAAAAAGAAGGAGCAGATTCTGAATGCAATGCAGGAGCTGATGAATGAGACCAGTGCAGACAGTATTTCTGTCAGCGACATTGCCAGAAAGGCCGGTATTGGGAAGGGAAGTATATATTATTACTTTCCTTCTAAAAATGATATTATTGAGGCGGTGATTGAACGGTCCTATTTCCGCATTCTGGATGAAGGACGGGAACTGGCCCAGGCGGAGGGGATCGATGTTTTCAAAAAGCTGGAAATCATTTACCGGGCCTGTTTGAATTCATCGCTGGAATTAAAACGACAGGAAGCCAGCAGCAGTTTCCTTCTTCAGCAGCAGAATGCCTTTATTCATCAGAAATTTTATCAGATTCTGATTACAAAAATGGAACCCATCCTTGCGGATATTATGCGCCAGGGGATTCAGGAGGGAAAGATCTGGTGCCGGTATCCGGAAGAGACTGCCAGAATCATCCTGATGGTCCTGACGGTTACGCTGGATAATACTGTGGCTCCGGTTGAGGATGAGCAGCTTGCCCGGATTCTTAAGGCTTTTTCTGCAATGCAGACTGATGCCATGGATATGCCGGAACATGCGCTGGATTTTTTGAAATGGGAATCGGACCGCACGTTGCCTATGGATGAGGCGGCAGCGCCTGGGGAAAGGACTGAGGGAAAATCGGATATTTAAGGAAAAATTTGCTATTTTTTTACAGAGAAATGTGGTAAAATAAAAACAGGATTCAAAGAAACTGGCGCTGTGCCAGAAGAAGAAAAGGGGGTTTGACGCCATGGAGAAAAATCATTTTGTCATTACCATCGGAAGACAGTACGGCAGCGGCGGACGTATCACGGGACGGATGCTGGCGGAAGAGCTTGGGATTCACTTTTATGATGAGGAGATCCTTAAGATGACTTCGGAAACCAGCGCCATTGGAGAGCAGTATTTCCGTCTGGCGGACGAGAAGGCCGGAAATAATCTTTTATTCCGCATTGTAAAGGAGATGAAGCCGGACCTTTATCTGCCGAAGGCAGAGGGGCATCTGACCACTCCGGAGAATTTGTTCCGATTCCAGTCAGAGGTGATCCGGAAGCTGGCAGCAGAGGAGACCTGCATCATTGCCGGAAGGTGTGCGGATTATATTCTGGAGCAGGAGAATCTGGATGAGCTGATCCGGATCTTTGTGTATGCCAATATGGATACGCGGGTGCGCCGGGTTATGGATGTGGATAAGGTGGATGAGAAGGAAGCGCTGAAGCGGATTAAGCGTATTGATAAGGAACGCCGGGATTATTGCCGGTATTTTGCCGGACGGAACTGGATGGATATGGAGCATTATGACCTTCCCATTAACAGCAGCCGCCTGGATTTTGAGCAGATGGTGATCTTGATCAAAGACTACATCCGTCTTAAAGGCTTTACCTGGAAAGGTTTATAGAGTCCGCAAAGCATTGGATAAAATCTTAAGAAAAGGGGAACCCGGATGAAACAGGAAAATCAGGAAGGACAGCTTAAGAATCTGATCCGGCAGATCCGGCAGTATAAGCCCTGCTGTTTTCAGGAAGAAGAGGACAGGGATGTGATCCTGGAAGCGCTTTTGCGGGAGCCTGATATTTTATTAAGGGAGAACCGGCTGGCGCATATGTCTGCATCCGCCTGGGTGGTGAACCGGGAGAGGACGAAAGTCCTGATGGCTTACCATAATCTTTATGATTCCTGGTCCTGGCTGGGAGGTCATGCAGACGGAGAGGGGAATCTTCTGGATGTGGCTTTGCGGGAAGTGAGAGAAGAGAGCGGTATCGTCCATGTACGTCCGGTATCGGAGGAGATTTTTTCCCTGGAAGTTCTTACTGTGGACGGACATGAAAAGAAGGGAAAGTATGTATCATCTCATCTTCATTTGAATGTAACCTATCTTCTGGAGGCGGATGAAGCGGATCCTTTGCAGAGAAAACCGGATGAAAACAGCGGTGTCGCCTGGTTTGGCCTGGATGAGGCGGTGGCGGCATCTTCGGAACCCTGGTTTCAGGAGCGGATCTACCGAAAATTAAATAAAAAAGTGCGGGCTCTTTAGGGCCGCCCCAAATCAAGAATCCGGCATCTGTCCATGAAAAGACAGACGCCGGATTCTTTTCCTGTTGGATTATCTGAGGATGTATCTGGTATGTTACGCCAGATTCTTTAAATCTTTATAAAATTGCGGATAAGAGATGTTTACGCATTCTGCCCCCAGGATCTCAGTATCGCCGTCGGCACACAGGCCGGCTACGGCAAAGGTCATGGCGATCCGGTGGTCCATGCAGCTGTCGATTACTGCGCCGTGAAGAGGTGCGCCTCCCTGGATGATCATGCCGTCTTCGGTTTCCTGAACCCTGGCGCCCATGGAAGAAAGGCCTTCCGCCATAACTTTAAGACGATTGGATTCCTTTACTTTCAGTTCTGCGGCATCGCGGATGATGGTTTCGCCTTCTGCAAAGCAGGCTGTTAAGGCAAGAATGGGAATCTCATCGATGAGAGTGGGGATCAGTTCGCCTTCGATGCAGGTTCCGTGAAGCCTGCTGGTGCGGACCAGGAGATTTGCCGCCGGTTCGCTGGAACGGGAGTTCTGGTTTATTACGGTGATATCAGCTCCCATATTTTGAAGGACGGTCAGGACACCGCTGCGGGTAGGATTCATTCCCACATTCCGGACCAGGATTTCGGAGTCGGGAACTAACAGGCCTGCAGCCAGAAAGAAAGCGGCAGAGGAAATGTCGCCGGGGACTTCTACCGGGCATGCGTATAATTCTTTGGCGGGCCGGATGATGGCTGTGGTCCCTTCGGTGCGCACATCAGCGCCGAAGTGGGACAGCATCAGCTCGGAATGGTTTCTGGACAGGAAAGGCTCTGTTACGCGCGTTTCTCCTTCTGCGTAAAGGCCGGCCAGAAGAATGGCGGACTTTACCTGGGCTGAAGCCACCGGTGACTGATAGTGGATGCCGTGGAGAGGGCTCCCCTGGATGATGAGAGGGGCGCAGCCGTTGCCGGAAGCGCTTCTGATCCGGGCGCCCATCTGCGTCAGGGGAATCAGGATCCGGTTCATGGGACGCTTCTGGATGGAAGCATCGCCGGTTACGGCAGAATCAAAGTCCTGGGCACAGAGGATGCCGGAAAGGAGCCTTGTGGTGGTGCCGCTGTTTCCGCAGTCCAGGATTTTCTCTGGCTTTTTTAAGCCATGCATGCCGACACCCTTTACCAGTACGCGGCTGCCCTGATTTTCGATTTCCACACCCATTTTCCGGAAACAGGAGATGGTGGAAAGACAGTCGGCGCTCTGGAGAAAGCCTGTAACTTCTGTAGTTCCTCTGGCGATGGCACCGAACATAATGCTGCGGTGGGAGATGGATTTATCCCCGGGGACCGCAAGCTCCCCCCGGAGACCGGAGATTCTGGAAAATTTCATGGTACTAAACCCTTTCTTTGCCTATGGACGGAGTTCATAATGGTACTGTTCAAGCCGCGCGCGGGCGGTTTCCATGGCTTCTTTTTCGTAGAAGGTAATCCGCAGGGCGCCTTCTCCCTGCTCCCGGTTATTGTTGATTCCGATGTTTTTTATATTAATACCTTTGGCTGCCAGGATTACGGCAATGGTGGAGATGGCGCCCGCCTCATCCACAACATCGACAGAGAAGGAGTAGTCGGGAGCCAGAGGGCCTTTGGCCCGGCTGGTAAAAGAGTTTCGATAGTCCCTGGCGCTTTCAAACATTTCATGAAGAGCCGGATGACTGGCAGAGCGGATATCATCCAGGATTCCGGTAAGGGACTGAATATAGCGCTCTAAAATCTGCGCGATGGGTTTCTGATTGGTGACGCAGATCTGTTCCCACATTTCAGGAGAAGAAGAGGCGATCCGGGTGATGTCTTTAAAACCGCCTGCTGCCACCTGCTTCATGGTGGCGTTTTGGTCATCGGAATCCCGCACCAGATTTACCAGGCTGGAGGCCACAATATGGGGGAGATGGCTGGTGGCTGCCACTACGTTGTCATGCTCCCGGTAATCCAGAAGCATAGGGATGGCGCCGATGGCCTTTGCTACAGCAGTGAGTCTGCGGCACAAAGGATCATCGGAATCTTCCGGACGAAGGGCTGCAGATTTCGGATCAAGACCTCCGGAGGGAGTAATAATATAAAATGCGTTTTCCAGAAGATGATCGGAAGAATTTTCGTATCCCGTTTTTTCTGAGCCGGCCATTGGATGGCCGCCGGCAAAGGATTTTTCCAGCCCCAGGCGAAGAACTTCCTGATGAATGCTGGTTTTGGTGCTTCCTACATCGGTGATAAATGCCCCTTCTTTTAAAAGCGGCTTTATTGCGGCCAGATACTGGGCGTTGTACTCCACCGGGGTACATAAAAAGATTATGTCGCACCGGGAAAGTTCCGGGCCGATGCCATCCAGGATCACATCTACGATCCCGTCTTTTTTTGCCTGCTCCAGGCGGGATCGGGTCCGCATATATGCCATGATCTCAATATTCGGGTCATATCGCTTCAGCCCTCTGGCAATAGAGCCGCCGATCAGGCCAAGACCGATAAAACCGATGATTTTTTCGTTCATATTGTGCTTTCCTCCTGCTTTTTGCGTTTTTCAGCTGAGGATTTAACCAAGCTTTCTGCCTGCCAGCTGGGCATACGGCTTCAGATTTTCCATAAGCTGGTCAAACTGTTCAAAAGTTAAAGACTGGGGGCCGTCAGAGAGGGCGCAGGAGGGACAGGGATGCACTTCGATCATCAGCCCGTCTGCACCGGCTGCTGCGGCAGCTTTTGCCAATGGCTCTACGTAGGCCCTGACGCCGGTGGCATGGCTGGGATCTACGATCACCGGAAGGTGGCTTTTTGCACGGATCACCGGAACCGCACTGATATCAAGGGTGTTTCGGGTGGCGGTTTCGTAGGTGCGGATGCCGCGTTCGCACAGGACGATGTTGGGATTGCCTTCTGAGATGATGTATTCGGCTGCATTCAGCCATTCATCTACGGTGGCTGCCAGGCCGCGCTTTAACATAACCGGAAGGCCGGAACGGCCAACTTCTTTTAACAGTTCGAAATTCTGCATATTCCGGGCACCGATCTGCAGCATGTCCACGTATTTTGCCGCCATGGACAGGGCACGCAGACTGGTTACTTCGCAAATGGTGGCAAGGCCTGTGGTGCGGCCAGCTTCCTCCATGTAGCGAAGGCCTTCTTCTTCCAGTCCCTGGAAGGAATAGGGGGAGGTCCTGGGTTTAAATGCGCCGCCGCGAAGAAGCGTTGCACCGGCTTTTTTCACAGCTTCGGCACATTCCATAAGCTGGTCATGGCTTTCGATGGCGCAGGGGCCGGCCATGACGGTAAAGGTGCCTGGGCCGATAGAAGTATTTTTTACGGGAATAACAGAATCTTCCGGATGGAATTTTTTATTTACCAGCTTGTAGGATTCGGTAACCTGAACAATCTTATCCACGCCTTCGGAGATTTCCAGATTCGTTCCCCGCAGTTTGCTTTTATCTCCAACTACGCCTACGATGGTAACCTCATCGCCTTTGGAAAGATGAACCTGGAGTCCTTTTGACTTTACAATATCCGTTACCCGTTCAATGGCCTGGGCTGAGGCATTGGGTTTCATAATGATAATCATAATGCATTCCTCGTCTTTCTGAAGTGTAAGTAAGTGAAATCTGCATCCAATTCTAAAGTAGATGGAAGAGAAAGTCAATGCTTTTGCGCGTTAAAATTTAAAAGTTTAAAGCGAGTATGCAAAAATGCTTCGAATCGGACCAAAGCCGCTGTTATACGGCATTTTGCTGGATTCTTTCTGGGAAAATCCAGATACATCCGGGGAAGTGTCTGGAAACTATAGGGGTTCTTTCGAAATAATTTGTTAAATTCATGCAATTTTACTTGTAAAATTTCGCTTTTTTTAGTACAATAGCCTCATGGACTAAATATGATGTTACAGGAGGAATGTATATGAACGTTTATGGAACCAGTCAAATCCGCAACGTTGTTCTTCTGGGCCATGGCGGCGCAGGCAAGACGACCGTTGCGGAAGCTATGGCGTTAGTTGCCGGAGTTACGAAAAGAATGGGAAAGGTAACGGACGGGAATACCATCAGCGATTACGATAAGGAAGAAATCAAAAGACAGTTTTCCATTTCCACTTCCCTGATTCCGCTGGAGTATGAGGGGGACAACGGACCGATCAAGATCAATCTCCTGGACACTCCCGGATTTTTCGATTTTGTGGGAGAGGTTGAGGAAGCTGTCAGCGTAGCAGATGCAGCTATTATCGTTGTAAACTGCAAGGCCGGCATCGAAGTTGGAACAGAGAAGGCATGGGAACTCTGCGAAAAACTGAAGCTGCCCCGTATGATCTTCGTTACCAATATGGATGATGACCATGCCAGCTACCGTGAACTGGTACTTAAGCTGGAGACCCGTTTCGGCCGTAAAATCGC
>DVKS01000087.1 GCA_018715905.1 Candidatus Caccovicinus merdipullorum
TTGGCTCCCGGAATGACTACGATGCTGTTGTCTCCGTTTCCGTCCACATAAATCACTGCCATGCCGGTGGCGCAGCCCTCTATCAGGCGGATTCCCGATACGTCCACGCCGCAATTCTCCACCTGGTCCCGCAGCGTCCGCCCAAAGCTGTCCTCGCCTACGCAGCCTGCCATCCTGACCTGAGCCTGAAGCCGGCCTGCGGCACAGGCCTGATTCGCTCCCTTTCCTCCAGCCTGATATGTGATGTCCCGGCCCATAACCGTTTCACCTACCAGCGGCATCCGCTCCAGCCGGATGGACTGATCCATATTCAGACTTCCGATTACCAGAATTTTTTTCTTCATAAAATCCTCCAAGTTACTTTAAAAGTCCGCTGCCGAACAGGCGGCATAAGTTCAGGGATGCCAAATGCGCCGCCAGACTTTTGCGGGATGGCTGGTGCATCGGCCGCCGGCGCAAGATGGTTTACTCCGCAAACATCGGCGTAGACAAATACCGCTCCCCGGAGTCCGGAAGCAGAGTCACAATGGTCTTCCCCCTGTTTTCTTCCCTTTCCGCCAGCCGGATGGCTGCCCAGAGGGCTGCGCCGGAGGATATTCCCGTAAGAATTCCTTCCATCTGCACAAGCTTCCTTCCAGTCTGATATGCATCTTCTTCCGTCACAGTAATAATCTCATCATAAATCCCGGTATCAAGTGCCTTGGGAATAAAACCTGCGCCGATTCCCTGAAGGCCATGAGCTCCCGCCTTTCCGCCGGAAAGAACAGGTGAAGAGGCCGGCTCCACCGCCACAATGCGAATATCCGGATTTTTTTCTTTCAGGAAGCGGCCGGTTCCGGATATGGTGCCGCCGGTTCCCACACCGGCCACAAAAATATCTACCTTGCCGTCGGTATCCTCCCAGATCTCCGGGCCGGTGGAAGCATAGTGCGCCGCCGGATTGGCAGGATTTTCAAACTGACCGGCAATGAAGCTTCCGGGAATCTGCGCTGCCAGCTCCTCTGCCTTGCGGATCGCTCCGGCCATTCCCTGTGCGCCGTCAGTAAGAACCAGCTCTGCCCCGTATGCCTTCATCAGAAGGCGCCGTTCCATGCTCATGGTCTCCGGCATAACGATAATGGTGCGATATCCCTTCGGCACAGCCACTGCAGCCAGGCCGATACCGGTGTTTCCGGAAGTGGGTTCGATAATTACCGATCCTTCCTTTAAAATTCCCCGTTCCTCCGCGTCACGGATAATGGCCCGGGCCACCCGGTCCTTGGCGGAGCCGGCTGGATTGCGAAACTCCAGCTTTGCCAGAAGTCTGGCTTCTAAATTCAGGGCCTTTTCCATGCGGCCCAGTTCCAGAAGGGGCGTTCTCCCGATCAATTCTTCCATGGATGCATAAATTCTGCTCATATCCTGCCTTCCTTTCCCGTCTGGTGACGGATCTGTTGATCAATTAATATCGAAACAAAAAGGTCATTCTTTCCTCGGATTATAGGCGCTCTTCTTCCTGTTGTCAATCATTTCTGCCTGCCCCGGCTTTTAAGTGTGCATTTTTGCTATTTATTTAATGTTTTTTGCCGATAATATGTGCGAAATATTGCCATCATTTTCTTATCGAAATATATTTTTCGTAAATTTTACGTGTTTTTTGCCATTTTTTTAGCACTTTCGCACATTGCCCCATGCCTTTTTTGTGGTTTCTGGAAATAGCCGATTTCCAAGGCAAATGCTATAATACAATTACCGTAAACGTTTACGATACCCGAAGAACAGAATGCCGGGATTCCTGATCCTTTGCCCCGGCATCATCATCGGATATCAGAAAGGGCGCCAAAATGAAACAGATTACCATTAAAGATATTGCAAAAGAAGCAGGGGTTTCCATCGCATCCGTATCCAGAGCGCTGAACGGAACTGACGGCATCAGTGAAGCCAGCAGGAAGCGAATTCTGGACGTATGTGACAGAATGAATTACACCCCAAACGGACTGGCCAGAGGACTGGTAAAAAGAAAAACCCAGACCATCGGCATCGTAATTCCCGATATCATGAGTCCGTTTTACTCGGAACTGGCGGTTCTGGCCTCAGATGCCGCTCACAAAAGAGGTTATCAGGCTCTATTATGCAACAGCTTCCGTGAACTTGGAACAGAGGAGCGGTATCTGAAGCTTTTAGTGGAACATCAGGTGGAAGGTATTCTGATCTTTCCAATCGGAGTCCGGAGTGAAGCCGCTATGGAAAAATACAGCCGCAATCTTCCTATCGTATCCCTGAACGAGACCAGCACTCCCTGCCATATTCCTTATGTATGTGCTGACGAGAGACAGGCAGGCAGAATTGCTGCGGAATATCTGATTTCCAGAGGATGCAAGGATCTGCTGTTTCTTGGATTCAAAAAGGAAAGGCTGGCCCATCGGCTCCGGGCAGAAAGCTTTCTTAATGCTGCTGCCGATATGCGCATCCCGGCTCAGATTTACGAATGCCAGACGGATTTCAGAACGAGTTTTGAGCGAGGTTACGATCATTTCCGCCATCTTCTGACCAGCGGAAGGAATCTTCCGGACGGAATCGTGGCCGCCAGTGACGCTACCGCAAACGGAATCGTGAAGGCCTGTAAGGAAAACGGAATCCGGATCCCGGAAGATTTTTCTCTCATCGGCTTTGACAACATTTCCACGGAGCTTCCCTACCTGGATCTGACTACTGTGGCCATTTCCCATGAGAAACAGATCGAAACCGCAGTAAATCTTCTAACCGAAATGATCATACAGGGGCCCCTGTCTCTGGCAAAAAGCAGAATCAAACTGGAACCTCGACTTATTGTCCGGCGCTCCTGCAAAAACTGACCATAGAAATGAAAACCCATGGAGCTTTGTGGCAGGCGCAGAAAGGAGAAATACTATGACCAATCAAAAAGCCGAAAGAGCCTGCGAAGAATTTACCTTTTCCCGCAGGCAGCGGTTGGTGAATCAACTAAAAAGCATCATAAAAAACCCATACAACATTATGGTAGTGGTTTCCGTACTTCTGATGGTGTATCTGATCCTGATCCCTCTGGGCCAGATGATCATCGACACCTTTACCCTTGCAGAAGCGGATGTGGCACGAGTGGAAGGCGGTCGGGCTGGAATGTTTACCCTCTACTACTGGAAAAGGGTACTGACCAGCAGCATATCCCGGCAGATGCTGTGGACACCGTTAAAAAATTCTCTGATCATTTCCATTTTCACTGCTGCCATCGGTGTAACTCTGGGTTCTCTTCTGGCCTGGCTTATGGTGCGCAGCGACCTGCCCTTTAAAAAGTTCTTCTCTCTTGCCCTGATTATTCCTTACATGATTCCCTCATGGTGCAAATCTATGGCATGGCTGACGATCTTTAAAAATGACCGGGTAGGCGGAGCACAGGGACTTTTAGGTTTCCTAGGGATTCAGACGCCGGACTGGCTGGCCTACGGCCCCTTTGCCATTATCGTAGTGCTGGTGATCCACTACTACGCATATGCCTACCTGCTGGTCTCCTCTGCATTAAGTTCCATTAATTCCGAACTGGAAGAAATGGGCGAAATCCTTGGTGCCGGAAAAGCCAGAATCCTTGCTAAAATCACATTTCCTCTGGTTATGCCTGCCATCCTTTCCGCGGTTATCATGACCTTCTCGAAGGCCATGGGAACCTTCGGCGTTCCTTCTGTACTCGGTCTGAAGATCGGCTATTACACCGTTTCCACCACCATGTATAATTCCATCCAGAATGGTCAAAATCAGGTGGGCTACGTGATCTCTCTGATTCTGATCCTTATCGCCTCACTGAGCGTATTTATGAATCAGAAAGCCATCGGTTCCAGAAAATCCTACAGCACCATCGGCGGAAAAGGCGGACGGACGAATCCGATTCGTCTGGGCAAGTGGCGTCCCATCGTCACCGGGATCCTGTTTGTATTTGTAGCTGCTGCTGTGGTATTCCCGGTACTGGTTCTTCTATATCAGTCCCTGATGCTGGAACCGGGCAATTACAGTTTAAGCAATCTGACCCTCCATTACTGGATCGGCGATTCCGTGCCTACCATTGACCAGGGCGAACCGGGAATCTTTAAGAATCCGCAGTTCTTAAAATACATAGGCAATACCATCAAGCTGGTAATCTTAACTTCTCTGTTTGCTACCGTATTCGGACAGATGATCGGTTATATCAACTCCAGAGGACGCAAGTTATTTTCCGGGAAACTGGTAGAGCAGCTGGTGTTTATCCCTTATCTGATCCCATCCATCGCCTTCGGCGCCATGTACCTGGCTCTGTTTGCCACAGCGAAGAAGATTGAGTTATTCGGATACCGGATCACACTGATACCGTCTTTATACGGCACCTTCACCATTCTGGTTCTGATTGCCGTAGTGAAAAATATGCCCTTCGCCTCCAGAGCAGGCACTTCCAATATGCTCCAGATCAGTACCGAGTTGGAAGAAGCCGCCCAGGTAGAAAACGCAGGATTTTTCCGGCGGTTCTTTAAAATCGTCTTCCCCCTGTCCAAAGGCGGCATGATCAGCGGTTTTATGCTGGTATTTATCAGTATTATGAAGGAACTGGATCTGATCGTCATCCTGATGACACCTTCTCAGCAGACGCTTCCTTACATGGCTTATGCCTATTCTGCTGAAAACTTAATCCAGCTGTCAAGTGCTGTGACTATTGTAATGTTTGTCCTTGTATTTTTCGTATACTGGTTTGCCAATACCTTTACAGATGCAGACATCACCAAGGGCTTTTAATAAGGAGGAACGGAGAGCATGAGCAGAATCGAACTGAAACAGATCAATAAATATTATGGAAAAAACCATGTGTTAAAAAATATTAACCTGGTTATTGAAGACGGAGAATTTATGACGCTTTTAGGTCCCTCCGGCTGCGGAAAAACCACTACCCTGCGGGTAATCGCAGGCCTGGAAAAGCCACAGGAAGGCTTTATGTACATGGGCAGCAGAGAAATCGTCAATGCAACGGAAAAATTTTATGAGGAACCTGGAAAACGTCACCTGAATCTGGTGTTCCAGTCCTACGCCCTCTGGCCTCATATGACCGTATTTAACAACGTAGCCTTCGGTCTGGAGGTGGCCAAAGTGCCGAAAGATGAAATCCGGCGAAAGGTGGAAAATGCTTTAAAACGAATGCGGATCGAAGAATTTGTCGACCGCTATCCTTCGGAACTGTCCGGCGGCCAGCAGCAG
>DVKS01000088.1 GCA_018715905.1 Candidatus Caccovicinus merdipullorum
AAAGAAATACGAGGATGGAGAATGGAGACGGCACATAAAATGAAAAATCAGAAAAAGTGCATTATCTGCGGGCAGTTGTTTGACTGCCCGCCGTCTGATAAGAAAGTAACATGCTCCCAAGAGTGCCGAAAAGAATACGCTAAAATAAGGAGCGCAGGAAGAAAATTCTCCGACGAATCCCGAAGAAAGATGTCAGACACTGCAAAAGGCAGGAAAATGGGTGACCTACAAAAGATCGCAACAGAAGCGGCGCAAAAAAGCCCAAATTCAGGAAGATTCGAAACCAACATAAATGCCAAAACGTGGAGATTAATTAGCCCAGAAGGGAAAGTGTATATTTGCAGAAATTTGAAATTATGGGTGCGAAATCATTGTGAATTATTTGGGATGGAAAATACGGAAGACGATGCACATAGGATTGCATCCGGCCTGAGGCAGGCGAAGCGCGGGAAGATTGCAGCAACGTACAAAGGCTGGAGAGCTGAAATCATTAAAGAGAAATCCCCCAGTAAATAGCTGTGGGCTAAATTTTGCTAAAGTTTTTGCTAAAATCAATCCGCGTAAACTGTAGTAAAATACAGTATTTTTTGACGGCGTACAGTGCTAAAAACGCTGTATTTTACTATGTTTTTCTGGCAATCGGTATTAGGCATTCACCTTGCCAAGGTGGGGGCCGCGGGTTCGAATCCCGTCTCGCGCTCTTTTATTTTTTAGCCGGAAGCTTTTTCACAAAGGTTTCCGGCCTTTTTGTTCGCTTTTACAAAGCCCCGGCTTTGCCATTCTCCGCCTGTCTCCCATTAAAAGCCGGCTTTGCAGCTTTATAAAGACCTATACATGCAAAGACCGCAATCATAAGCCTGTTATCCGGCTGACTTCTCCAATTTGAAAATATCCGTTTTTCACTGCACTGCTCCTTCACTTCAGCCCTTCGTTTCCGCCTCCCCCTTCCTGCACTCCAGAAGAAGTTCCATCTGTTCTTTCTTTCCATATCCCACCACCCGGATCCGCGGAAACAGGTAGAGATTGGAAACCAGAACTGCCACCGTAGTGTCGCACCCCGCTTCCCGGATTTTTTCAAGATCCACCTCCAGGAGAATCTGTCCTGCTTTCACATGGTCTCCCGGCGCCACCAGAGCTGTAATATAAGCCCCCCGCAGTTCCACCGTACCGATTCCCACATGAATGAGCACTTCCACGCCGCCGTCATCACCGGTCAGCCCCATAACATGCTTCGTATCAAAGAGAGCCGACACTTCCCCGTCAAAGGGTGCAGCGATCCGGCCATCCTCCGGCCGTATCCCCACTCCCGGTCCCATAATGCCGGAAGCAAAGGTACTGTCCGGAATCTGAGACAGCGGGATCACCTCTCCCGTCACCGGGCACGCCACCGGATAAGCCCGGGAATCCTCGTTTTCTTCCCGTCCAATTTTCTCCATATCATCTGCCATAACAAACCGCTCCTCCCATTCTGATCTGCCCATCCTCCTCCTATCCCCGCCTTCTGCCGATCCCAGGCGTATATTTTCTTTGCCGGCATTCTATTATGCCGGGTTTATGGTACAAAAAAGGAAGAGGCGGCGCTTTCTGCCTTCTCTTCCTTCATCATAAAGCAAATCTTTCCGGGAATCAAGAACTATCTGAGGGCGCTCCCAGCCGGCATCTGCATTCGTTTTCCAAATCCGCCCAAAACATGCCGGTCTGCAGCCGTTCCGGTACTCTCCCGCCGCAGCACCTCGTATCCCAGCATCAGCTGCCGCCTGGGGCGCTCTTCCCCTGCACGCATCTTGGAAATCAACATGCGGGCCGCCTCAATTCCGCTGGTGCGGTAATGGTAATGAGCCGTGCTGAGCCGGGGATCTATGATGTCGGAGGCCTGGTTGTTCCCCACGCTGCAGATCCGGATATCCTGGGGAATCCGTTTTCCTGCCTCCTTCAGGTACATCACCGCACCCACGGCCAGACTGTCTGTGGCACAAAATACGCCGTCAATATCCGATCTCTTTTTCAGAAGTTCTTCCATTTTCTCATATCCGTCCTCCAGGGTAAAACCGGCCTCCACACAGGGAACCGCTTCCGGTATAAAGCCTCGCTCCCCCAGAGCTGCCTGCGCTCCGCGGATGCGCATCTCCCCCGCCGCCTTATCCTTAGGCGTTACAAATATCATTCCCGGCCGGCGGCAGCCGGATTCCAGCAGCACCTCCACCATATCTCTGGCCGCATGGAAATCATCATGGTACACACAGTCAAATTCCGAAACCATCTGTCCCACCACCACCACCGGAATCCGGTATCTCTTCAGGATTTCCATGTGGCGCCGCGTGATGGCTCCGGCAATGTAAATCACCCCGTCCATCTGGCCGTTTCCAAAAAACTCCAGGTATTTCACTTCCTGCCCGGCATCATTATCCGTATCCGCCAGAACCATATGATAGTTTTTCTCCTGCAGAACACTTCCGATCCCGCTGACAATCCGGGCGGTGGTGCTGGATTTGATATTGGGCACAATCACGCCTACATGATACGTCTTCTTGGTCCGCAGCGTACGGGCATACTCCGAGGGCACATAACCGGTCTCCTCAATTACCGCTTTTATCCTGTTCCGTTTCTCCTCGCTTAAGCTCCCCCCGTTCAGATAACGGGAGACAGCCGCACTGGAAACCTCCGCCAGCTTCGCGATTTCACTGATCGTCATTTCAATCCCTGCCTGCTTTATCTGTTTTCCTTTTCCTTCCTGTAGAGCCACCAGATTCCGTAAGCCGGAATCTGCACGCCGGATGCCTTCATGGCAGCGCCGGTCAGAAGATCGGTATACTCCCCGTCATCTTCATTGATCCAGGCCGTCCGGTCCTGACCGCTGAAGTTAAACAGCGCAATCAGTTTTTCTCCGTCTTTCCATCTTCCGATGCCAAGGACGGCATCGTCCCAGGTATCCAGGGTCCACACATCTGCGGTGGTATCAAAAACCTTATGACTTCTGCGGATCTCCTCCATCATGCTGAGAGTCTCAAAGATCTGGTTCTGCATGGTTCCCTTTTCCCTGCGCTCTTTGGCCAGATCCCATTGGAAGTGTCCCCGGTGGATGTAGCGGGAATCCTGACACTTGTCCGGATCCTCGTGGTAGGAGTAGTCATTCAGCTGCCCCACCTCATCGCCGCTGTAAAGGACAGGAATTCCCGACTGAACAAACATATATCCATGAAGCATAATATCAAACCGCACAGCCTGCTCCAGCTCGCCTTCGTTCTGGTCCCAAAGCGCCTTTTCAATGCCGCACAGAGAAGCGGTGGTTCCGCAGAGTCTGGCATCACCGGATGTGGGATCCGAATTATAAAGTTCTCCCCGCCCGAAGGAACCAGGATACTGCCCTGTCAGAAAATCATTAAGATATTTCTTATGGGGAACCTCCTGGAAGCCGAAAAGCTTCAGATAATCATAATCCAGTCCCCATCCGATGTCATCATGGCAGCGCAGATAATTTAAAAATACATACTGCTTGGGCAGACTGCTTACAATATCCATCTGCCTGCGCAGAAGCCGCGTATCTGCCGTGGCCACCGTATGCCAGGTGCTGGCCATGGTTGTTACGTTGTAAAGCATGTGGCATTCCGGCTTTTCCACCGTGCCGAAGTAGGGAACCACCTTGGAAGGCTCCATAACCACTTCGCCCAGAAGAATTACTCCGGGACACACGATCTCACAGATCATGCGCATCATCCGCACAATACTGTGAACCTGAGGAAGATTGCGGCAGTTGGTGCCTAAAACTTTCCAGATATATGGAACTGCATCAATCCGGATGATATCGATTCCCTTATTGGTCAGGTTCAGCATATTGTAAACCATTTCATTAAATACCACCGGATTCCAGTAATTTAAATCCCACTGGTAGGGGTAAAAGGTAGTCATGACAAATTTATTCAGATCCGGAAGCCAGGTAAAATTCCCGGGAGCCGTGGTGGGGAACACCTGAGGAACCGTCTTTTCAAACTGAGACGGAATATCGTAATTGTCATAAAAATAATACCGGCGCTGGTACTCCGGATCCCCCTGTCTGGCCCGCTTTGCCCACTCATGATCTTCCGATGTGTGGTTCATAACAAAATCCAGGCAGATGCTGATCCCCTCTTTCCGGCAGCGGTCGGCCAGATGCTCCAGATCCTCCATGGTCCCCAGTTCCGGCTGAACCTTCCTGAAATCCGCCACCGCATAGCCCCCATCGCTGCGTCCTTTGGGGGATTCCAAAAGCGGCATCAGATGAAGATAATTGACATTGCAGGACTTTATGTAATCCAGCTTTTCTTCCACGCCCTTTAAGGTGCCTGCAAAGGCGTCCACGTACATCATCATTCCCAGAAGGTCATTTCTCTTATACCAGTCAGGATCCTTCTCCCTTTTCCGGTCCAGTTTCTTTAAATCCGCCTTCCGGTTCTGGTACCAGTACCACAGCTGTTCACATAGTTCTTCAAAAGCGTCCATGCGGTTTTCATACAGCTCGCAGTAAAGCCATTTCAGTTCATCGTAATGTCTGGCAAATCTCTCTTCGAATTCTCTGGTTTTCTTCGCTTTTGTCTCCGTTGCCATAACTCCCCTCATCATCCCTTCTCCGGCACTGCCGGCCTTTATTATTTGTGTAATCGTTTTCACTTTTGCGTTTAAATTATATCATATCCCCTTTGAAACTCAATATCTTAACTACCAAAAAGGGCTGGAAAATTTTGTGCAAATTCTCCAGCCCTTTCCGGTTCTTATTCAATTTCATGAAGTTTTACGGAATGTAAACTCTTCCAATCCGGCTAAATGCCCCGATCCAAAAAGAAAACTACTCCAGCTCAAAAGCGCCGGTATAAAGCTGATAATACTTGCCTTTCTGCGCAATCAGCTCCTCATGGCTGCCCCGCTCGATGATCCGTCCCAGTTCCAGAACCATGATCACATCTGAGTTCTGTACTGTAGAAAGACGGTGAGCGATAACAAATACCGTACGTCCATCCATCAGAGCATCCATACCCCGCTGAACAATGGCCTCGGTTCGGGTATCGATGGAGGAGGTTGCCTCATCCATGATCATAACCGGCGGGTCTGCCACAGCCGCTCTGGCGATAGCAATCAGCTGCCGCTGACCCTGAGACAGATTGGAACCGTTGGCAAAGATCATGGTATTGTAGCCTTCCGGCAGACGGGTGATAAAATCATGGGCGCCTGCCAGTCTGGCAGCTCCGATACACTCCTCGTCTGTTGCATCCAGATTTCCGTACCGGATATTTTCCATAACCGTTCCCGAGAAAAGCACCGTATCCTGCAGGATAATGCCCAGGGAACGCCTTAGGTCTGCCTTTTTGATCTTATTGATATTAATGCCGTCATAACGGATCTTTCCATCGGCAATATCGTAGAACCGGTTGATCAGGTTGGTAATGGTTGTCTTTCCTGCTCCGGTAGCGCCTACGAAGGCCACCTTCTGGCCCGGCTCTGCATACAGAGTAATGTCATGGAGTACCAGTTTCTTCTCATCATAGCCGAAATCCACATCGTACATGCGCACATCGCCCCGCAGCCGGGTGTAAGTTGTGGTGCCGTCGCCGTGGGGATGCTTCCATGCCCAGACTCCGGTACGCTCCTTGCACTCTACCAGCTGGCCATTCTCTTCTCTGGCGTTTACTAAGGTTACATAGCCGTCATCCGTCTCCGGCTGCTCATCGATCAGATTAAAGATACGTTCCGCACCGGCAAGGCCCATAACAACCGAGTTGATCTGGTTGGACACCTGTCCAATGTTTCCGCAGAACTGTCTCGTCATGTTCAGGAAAGGAACCGCAATACTGATGCTGAATGCCATTCCGGAAAGGCTTAAGTTGGGCGCACCGGTAAGGAGCAAGATGCCGCCCGCTACAGCAACAACCACATAAAGAATGTTGCCCACATTCATCAGAATCGGCATCAGCGTATTGGCATAACGGTTGGCCTGTTCCGATACCCGGAAGAGCTCGTCATTAATCGCGTCAAAATCCGCCTCCGCTTCCCGCTCATGGCAGAACACCTTGATAACCTTTTCACCATTCATCATCTCTTCGATGAATCCTTCGGTTTTACCCATCTGCACCTGCTGACGGATAAAGTACTTGGCAGAATTTCCGCCGATCTTCTTGGTCACAAGGATCATCAGAATTACGCCTGCAATTACCACCAGAAGCAGCCATACGCTGTAGTAAAGCATGATGCAGAAAACCGTCAGTTCCGAAATCAGGGAAATCAGAAGCTGCGGAATACTCTGGGAAATCATCTGACGCAGCGTATCGATATCATTGGTGTAATAGCTCATGATATCGCCGTGATTGTGGGTGTCGAAATACTTAATGGGAAGATCCTGCATTCCGTTGAACATCTTCTCACGGAACTTCATCAGCGAACCCTGGGTGATTACTGCCATGGTACGGGTATAAACAAAGCCAGCCACCAGAGAAATGGCGTAAAGGGTTGCCAGAATCGCCACCAGTCTCAGGATCTGTCCAGATGCCGCGCTCCAGTCTCCGCTCTGCCAGTTCTGCTCCACAATGGCAATAACATTCTGCTGGAAGATTGCCGGCATGGAACTGATCAGTGCATTGAAAATAATGCAGACAATCACCAGGGGCAGCATAACCGGATAAAACTCAAACAGCGTTTTCAGCAGACGCAGGAGAGTATTTTTTCTGAATCCGCTCTTTTTATTCATTCTCCTCACCTCCCCTGTTCTGCGAATTGTATACCTCACGATAAATCGGGCTGATCTTTAACAGCTCCTCATGGGTTCCCATATGCCGGATGGTGCCGCCCTCCATAACCAGGATACGGTCCGCATCCTGAACGGAAGCCACACGCTGGGCAATAATGATCTTCGTTGTCTCCGGAATATATTCGGAAAATGCCTTCCGGATCAGGGCATCGGTCTTGGTGTCTACCGCACTGGTAGAGTCATCCAGGATCAGGATCTTGGGCTTCTTTAACAGAGCCCGCGCAATACACAGACGCTGCTTCTGGCCGCCGGAGACATTGGCTCCGCCCTGCTCAATATACGTGTTGTACTGATCCGGGAACCGCATGATGAATTCATCTGCCTGTGCCAGACGGCATGCTTCCTTCAGTTCCTCATCTGTGGCGTTTTCATTGCCCCAGCGGAGATTTTCCTTGATGGTTCCGGAAAACAGCACATTCTTCTGAAGAACCACAGCCACCTGATTGCGGAGCGAATCCAGATCGTACTCGCGCACATCCCGGCCGCCGACCCGAACCACACCTTCCGTTGCATCATACAGACGGGAAATCAGCTGAATCAGCGAAGACTTGGAAGAACCGGTGCCTCCGATAATACCTACCGTTTCGCCAGACCGGATGTGAAGGTCAATATCCGACAGCGCCATCTTCTCCGCCTGCTTGGAATACTTAAAGTTTACATTATCAAAGTCAATGGAGCCGTCCGCCACTTCGTAAACCGGATTCTCCGGATTCTTCAGAGAACTTTCCTCCGTCAGCACTTCCGTAATACGTTTTGCAGACTCTGTCGCCATGGTGATCATTACGAATACCATGGAGAGCATCATCAAGCTGTTCAGGATCTGGAAATTATATACCAGCATAGCCGAAAACTGGCCTACGTCCAGTGCAAGGCCCTTTGATGTAATAATGGTGTAAGAACCGGCCGTCAGAACAAAAAGCATGGCTGCATACAGACAGAACTGCATCAGAGGACTGTTATAAGCCATAATCTTCTCTGCCTTCGTAAAGTCTGCGCAGACATCCTCTGCCGCGCGTCCGAATTTCACCTTTTCAAAATCCTCACGCACATAGGACTTTACCACGCGCATGCCTTTTACATTTTCCTGAATCGATTCGTTTAAGGCATCGTACTTCTTAAATACCCGCTTAAACAACGGCATGGCTGTCCTCATGATCAGGATCAGGCCCATTCCCAGAACCGGAATTACCAGAAGGAAAATGATCGCCAGCTTTCCGCCCATGATTACCGCCATTACAAAAGAAAATACCAGCATCAGGGGGCTTCGGAACGCCAGACGCACCAGCATCATATAAGCAAGCTGCACATTCGTTACATCAGTGGTCATTCTGGTTACCAGAGATGACGTGGAAAACTTGTCGATATTCTCAAAGGAATACGTCTGGATCTTATAGAACATATCCTTTCTTAAATTTCGGGCAAATCCGCAGGATGCCTTCGCACAGAAAAATCCCGCCCCGGCGCCAAAGCCCAGGGACAAAAGGGCCATCAGAACCAGCGCCAGTCCGTAGCGAAGAATGACATCCATGCCGCATCCGGCTTTAATCTGGTTTACCAGCTGGGCTACCACAAATGGCATAATACATTCCATGATTACTTCCAGTGACACCAGAACCGGCGCCAGGATGGATGCCCGCTTAAATTCCCGGATGGATTTCATCAGCACTCGTATCATCGCTTTCCATTTCTCCTTCCATATTCTTTATCATCTTCAGGCATAACGAGCGAAAAAGCTCCTTTTCCTCTTCTGTCAGCGAGGATGCCACCTGCATCTCCATCTCACTGCGGATCGACTGACAAAGACGGCGCAGAGCGTAGCCCTTCTCATCCAAGATCAGCTTCTTTTTCCTGGAATCGGCTGCGGAAGGCATACGGCAGATGAGTTTCTTTTCCTCCATCAGCTTCAGCATCTTAGATACGGTAGCCCGATTTACAAAGAACTTATCTTCGATCTCCTTCTGGAACACATCTCGGTCCCGGTGATCATAGAGGTAATCCACGATCCACACATTGGACATACTGCACTCCTCCAGTGCTTTTCTGCTGTACATACTGTAAAACCGCCGGCTGATATGATGATCCAGCTTTTTTACAAAAAAACAGATATCGGTATTCACACTGCTCCCCTCTCTTTTCGTTTGCCTGCAAACTATTCTATTAACAGAACGATTTCTTGTCAAGACTCTTCCATTAAAATTTGGGGGCAAAATTCTGCCGCTTTTTGTGAATTCAGCCCAACCGCACATCTTCCTGTTTCAGGGCTTCCAGCAGCCTGCCATAAACTGACGGACAATCTCTTCCAGCATCTGCGCCGTCCCTTCAACGCCGAACTGGCTGCTGTCCACTGTCAGATTATAGCTTTCCGCCGCGCCCCACTCCTTATCGGTATAAAATTCGTAATAGGTGCGCCGCTGCTTATCCACCTTCCGCACTGCCATTTCCGCATCGTTCCTGCTCATGTGATTCCGCTCCGCGATTCTGGCAATCCGCGCCTCTGTGGGCGCAGTGACAAACACAGAAAAACATTCCTCCCTGTCCTGCAGCACATAGTCTGCACAGCGCCCGATTATGATGCAGGAACCCTTTTCGGCCAGCTCCCGGATCACCTGAGACTGAGCCAGAAACAGCGTATCTACAATGGGCGTTCCATGCTCGGTGATCCGATTCCCTTTTTCCGGAATTTTAAATAAAGATGCCGAAGATGTCCGCTCATCATGAAGCGCCAGTGTTCCCGCCTCGATGCCGCTCTTTTCCGAAGAAAGCTGGATCAGTTCCCTGTCATAACAAGGAATGCCCAAAAGCTTTCCCAACTGTTCCCCGATGGCATGTCCTCCGCTGCCGTACTGCCGTCCGATAGTCACAAATACCTTCTCCATAATCATGCCTCCTCTTCTTCTGCACGTACCCCAATCTCCAGTTAATTTCAGTATAATCGGTTTTCACCTTCTGTGCAATCAGAATCCAGAGAATATTTTCTGACAAAAAGCCCCCGTTCTTCTTTCCCGAAAGCAGAAATGCCTTTTTTTGTTCCTACAGCGGAATTTCCCGAAATCCGCCCTCCGGGCGCAGAGCCAGCACCGACCGGAATCCGCATTCCCAGGCCAGCCGTTCCGCTTTCTCAAACCCATATCCGATGGCGTTTGCACTGTGGCTGTCAGAACTGATGAGAATCCTTCCGCCCATCTGGCGCAGCTCCTTTAAAAGGATATGGGAAGGATACGGGGCACTCCGATATCCCCTGGACATGGCCCCGGTGTTGATTTCAAAAGGCAGTCCCTGTCCGTTCAGTTTCCGCATGGCTGCCAGTGCCGGCTCCAGATACTCATCGCATCTTTCGTCAAAATACCGGAAACCTTCATTAAATTTTGTCAGCAGATCAAAATGCCCCACCCAGTCACAGCCGGTCCGGTCATATACCGTGGCTTCCAGTTCGTAATAATCCCGGACAAAAGCATACCAGTCGCCTTTCCAGAGCCGTCTTACCGACGCTTCCAGGAATTCGGCTGTATCGTCCACAGAAATAATCTCTCCGTTCTTTTCCACACAGTGGGTGGAACCGATCGCATATTCGGCTTTCTGGACCGGTCCCAGGCAGTCCAGCTCAATACCGATGTATACATTCATCCGTCCCCGATACTCTTCGCGAAGAGCCAGGAGTTCTTCCCGGTACTGTTCAAGCACTGCGTCCGACATGCCAAACCCCGGCTCGCAAAAGGAAAAATCCGCATGTCCGGAAATTCCAAAATCCGTAAGTCCCATCTCCCAGGCCCGTTCCACCATCTCTCTGGGAGAATTGGCGCCGTCGCAATACGTGGTATGGGCATGAAAATCCGCTCGTATCATCTCTCTGCTCCTTTTCATATTCTCTTCTGCTGCGCCGGGGCAGCCCCTGCGCAGCCACTGCGGAGTGTTTTTTTGCACAGGCGTAAAGTCCCTGTGAAACAAAAAAACACCCGGCAAAGCCGGGTTTTAAAATGGGCGGAGGTGGATTCGAACCACCGAAGCGAATCGCAGCAGATTTACAGTCTGTCCCCTTTGGCCACTCGGGAATCCACCCATATAGCGCCTGCCACTGACAGGCACATATGATAATAGCATATATTTTTTAAAAAATCAAGAAAAATTTCAGATTTCCCCAATCTGGTGATCCAGGGCAGCTGCACTGTAAAATTCATCTGCATGCGTAATCATCAGCATGCTGCCGACCGGAGGCATCTTAAGGATCGCGCTGCCATGACGCACCTCTACTTTCGCCAGGCCCACATTATACCCGGACTCCGTAGTCAGCATAATCCGCACAAGAGGCTCATCCGGCTGCACGCCAAGAAGCCACACCGGCAGTTCCACATCCCGCTCGCTGTCGCGGTTATTAATCACCACCGCCGCCTTGTAGCGTCCCATCATCCGGCCGTATGCCAGGAGCTGACGCCCGGCCAGAAGCGGCTTTACGCTTCCCCGCCGCAAAACAGGGAGACGGTTATGCATGCCGCACATATAACGGTGGAACTCCAGAAGTTCCAGATCCTCATGTCCCCACGGGTAAGTTCTCCGGTTATCCGGATCCGTCCAGCCGCACAGCCCAGCCTCGTCGCCGTAGTAAAGGGTAGGCGCCCCGGGCCATGTCATCTGTATCATCACCGCTTCCCGGAACACACCGTAACGGATCCCCTCGGAAGCCGCCTCCGCTCCCATAGTGGCAATCCGGCCCACGGTCTGGTTTGTCCTGGTCAGGAAACGGGAATGATCGTGGTTCGAAAGCTCATTCATGGCCACCATGACGGAAGGCATCTGCATCCGGCTCATATGATAATACATAGCCCGGAAGAATCCTTCTCCATCGCCATAGAGATGGCCGTCATACTCATCGCTGTGCTTCTCCATTCCGGTCAGGAACCATGTGACCGGTTCCATAAATGCATCGTAATTCATAACAGAATCCCATTCATTTCCCTGAAGCCAGCTGTTGGGATCTCCATAATGCTCCGCCAGAATCAGCGCCTCCGGATTCGCCTCTTTTACGGCCTTCCGGAACTGCTGCCAGAAATAATGGTTAAACTCACCGCTGTGTCCCAGGTCCGCCGCCACATCCAGACGCCATCCGTCCACGCTGTAAGGAGGCGAAACCCATTTCCTTGCAATATTCAGAATATATTCCTGCAGTTTTGGAGACTCCTCGTAATTTAACTTTGGAAGGGTATCATGTCCCCACCAGCCATCATAGCTTCCATTGTAGGGCCAGTTTTCCGGTTCGTCCTTGTGGAACTTAAAAAATGTGTGATAGGGACTCTCTTCCGACACATAAGCGCCCGGCTCATATCCCTCTGCGCCTTCATAAACACCCTCCCGGTCCAGCCATTTATTAAAGGAACCGCAGTGGTTAAATACACCGTCCAGTATCACCCGCATACCGCGCCGGTGAACCTCCTCCACAAACCGCGCAAAAAACGCATCCGATGCATCCAGGTTCTCCCGGTCCGTAACCCGGGTAATATAGCGGGTAGCCCTCTTATTCTCCTCCCGCCGGTCTGTCTCACCGCCATCCGGATTCTTAAGGCCGTCCAGAAGCCGTCCGCCATCCTTCACGATCACACCGTAATGAGGATCTATATGTTCATAATCCTGGCAGTCGTATTTGTGATTGGACGGCGACACAAAAATGGGATTAAAATAAATAACCTCCACCCCAAGGCCCTGAAGATAGTCCAGCTTCTCCCAAACACCTTTCAGGTCTCCACCATAAAAATATCCTACATCCAGCGCCTCCAGAGGCTTTTCCCAGTTCTTTACTCCCTGTACCGGCTGTCCGATATAAATGTACTCTCCGGTTTCCACATCATTCGATGAATCGCCGTTGCAAAACCGGTCCACGTAGATCTGGTACATCACTGCACCTTTGGCCCACTCCGGTGTATGGAAGCCCGGCGTAATACAAAAGGCAAAATCTGTCAGCGCTTCATCCTGCACACCCAGACGGTTATAGATGCAGGTCCCGCTGCCTTTCTTAATTTCAAAATAATATCGTATCTGCTTCTTTCCCGTCCGGATCCGGCATTCGTAATAATCAAAATACGCATCGCAGGACGTTTTCACCATTTCCAGCGCCAGCTCACTGCCGCACTCTCTATATAATATCCGGTCCGCATCTTCCCGCGCCGTTCGAAAGCGCAGAGCTACCTCCTGATTCTCTTCCGGCTCAGCCGGAATCCGATAGTCCTCCGTTTCCGCACAGAATAAGGCTTCCCGATTTAAATAGCAAATATCTGAATTCATGCCTCTGCCCCTCCTGTCCCGTCAAAGCGGTCTCTTCTCCCTTCCGCTCCCCTGCCAATCAATAATACAGTCTGGTAATAGTGTAATTGTAAACGATATCACATAATTATACAATGGGGAAATGTCACGAAATTTGCAGTCGAAATTTGGTCCGCACTTCGGCGGCATATTTGCCATTTCCAATCCATATCGCTTATCCGGCAGTAAAGTAAAGAAGCCGGCTCACATGAGCCGGCTTCTTCAGGAGAAGGTATTTCGTTTCTTATGGGGTGTAGCAAAAACTATATAATGTATTGGGGGGGTTACGCCTATTATAATAGCACAGGTTTCAAAATAAGTGTGCACAAACTTCACATATTTTGCATATCGTTTTTGTGCATATTGTACACTCATCGCATTTTACACCGTTTCCCCCGCAAACAGCTTCTCAAATTCTTCCTGGCCGATCTTCTCTTTTACCAGAAGCAGCTGGCTGCAGGAATGGAGAACGCCCTCATGTTCCATAATAATGGCTTTGGCCTTCTGGTAACATTCATCGATGATCCGCTTTACTTCCTCATCAATCACCGTAGCTACCGCCTCACCGTAACTTTTGGCATGAGCTAAATCTCTTCCAATGAAAACTTCATCCTCGTCGCTTCCGTAGTTGATCATACCTACCTTTTCCGACATTCCATACTGCGTCACCATAGCTCTGGCAATGCCGGTGGCCTGTTTGATATCCTGGGAGGCGCCGGTGGTAATGTCATCAAAGATCAGTTCCTCGGCGATCCTGCCGCCCAGGGCCACCATGATATGCTGCAGCATGCGCCCTTTGGTCATATACATCTCATCTTTTTCCGGAAGAGGCATGGTATAACCGCCGGCGCCATTTCCTGTAGGAATAATGGAAACCGTATGGACCGGCCCCACATCCGGCAGAACATGAAACAAAATGGCGTGGCCCGCCTCATGATAAGCGGTGATCTTTTTGTCCTTCTCGGAGATAACCTTGCTCTTTTTCTCCGCGCCGATACCAACTTTTACAAAGGCTTTGTCGATATCTTCCTGACGCACAAACCGGCGTCCGTCTTTGGCGGTAATAATGGCCGCCTCGTTCATCAGATTCTCCAGATCTGCACCGGTAAAACCTGCAGTGGTCCTGGCCACCCGCTCCAGATCCACATCATCACTCAATGGCTTCTCCTTGCAGTGAACCTTTAAAATTTCCTGACGGCCTTTTACATCCGGCCGCCCCACAGTCACCTTCCGGTCAAACCGGCCGGGACGCAGGATCGCAGGATCCAGAATATCCACCCGGTTGGTGGCCGCCATGACAATAATCCCTTCATTGACGCCGAAACCGTCCATCTCCACCAAAAGCTGGTTCAATGTCTGCTCTCTCTCGTCATGGCCGCCGCCCATTCCGGTGCCTCTCCGTCTGGCCACGGCATCAATCTCATCGATAAATACGATACAGGGAGAATTCTTTTTGGCATCCTCAAACAGATCGCGGACACGGGATGCGCCCACACCCACAAACATTTCCACAAAATCAGAACCGGAAATAGAGAAAAAGGGAACCCCCGCCTCACCGGCTACAGCCTTAGCAAGAAGGGTCTTTCCCGTTCCCGGAGGGCCTACCAGAAGAAGCCCCTTGGGAATCCTGGCCCCTACGCTGGTATATTTCTGAGGCTGCCGGAGGAAATCCACTACCTCTTCCAGTTCTTCCTTTTCTTCCTCCAGGCCCGCCACATCATGAAAAGTTACCTTGCTGTCCCGACTCAGTCTGGCCCGGCTTTTTCCAAAATTCATCATCTTGGCATTGGCGCCGCCGCCTGCTGCCCGTGCATTCATCACAGAAATCAGAACAATCACCACTACCGTTGAAAGCAGAATGGGAATCATGATGCTTAACAGGTAATTATCCTGCGGCACATCCTGAAGAATATAATCAAGTCCCTTTTCCTGGAGAAGTTTCTGCTCTGCCACCACGTCGGAAGTGAAATACTGTCTGCTGCTGCCGTCAGGAAGCTGCAGATTCACCACGCCGGTAGGCGTCTGCTGGTTCTGCCGGATCGACACCTTAACTGCCTCTCCGCTGTCCAGTATCTCCAGATACTGCTGATAGCTGATATCGTCATTTGTAAACATCTGTCTGGAAAATGTGGTTACCAAAAGCAACATCAACATGATGATAAGCACAAATCCCAGACCTCTGAATTGCTGCTGCTGTCTCAACTAGCTGCCTCCTTACTGTTCCACTACTCCAATATATGGCAGATTCCGGTATTTCTGGTCATAATCCAGGCCGTATCCCACCACAAATTCATCTGGAATCGTAAAACATGTATACTTTACCTGCACCTGCTTCTTTACCCGGCGCTCCGGCTTATCCAAAAGGGTGCACAGTTCGATGCTCCTGGGATTTCTCTGCTTTAAAATTTCCATGAGATACGCCAGGGTCCGTCCAGAGTCAATGATATCCTCTACAATAATAACCTCTTTCCCCTCCAAAGGTTCATCCAGATCCTTGATGATCTTTACAACACCGCTGGATTTCGTCCCGCTTCCATAGCTGGACACGGACATAAAGTCCAGGGACACCGGTATCGTCAGGCGCTTGGCCAGTTCGCAGGTAAAGAACACGCCTCCCTTTAAGATGCAGATCAAATGCACCTGCCGGCCTGCGTAATCTTCATTAATCATTGATGCGATCTCACTGATCCTTGCGTTTACCTCTTCTTCGGTCAGCAATACCCGAATCTTATCTGTCATTTTCCTTCCCTCCGCTTACGTGTACTTGCAAGATCCTCCGGGTCTGTGAGGTGATCTTGACTCCTTCGCTGATTCTCCATCCTATAATCCATAAAACATGGCTTCCCTCTGCCAGAAGAAAAATCCGGTCCCGGATCCCTGCCGGTATTTTCTGGTCAATCATATACGATTTTACGGTTTTTCGTCCCCCTCCGGGCAGAAGAAAATAATCGCCGGTCTGCCTCGTTCTAACAGACAACGCACCTTGTATTTTATCATAGTCAAACCATTTCGTATACTGTTTTTGGGGAAATTTCATCCCTTTTTCAAGGAAAAATGTCTCAAACTCCAGCTTTGGCGGCTCTATTTTTTCCGCACATCCTCCGGACATTCGGGCCGCCGTTTCCAGAGTGCAGTCCGGCCTGCACCGTCCTAAAAAGATCCCATCTTTCTGTCTGAAAGCCCAGAGTCCCCCGGGAAGATCCGCCCGGCTTCCAGACTGCTTTTTAAGAAGGGCCAGAACCGCCTGCACGTGGACGCCGGACAGATCCCGCATCCCTTCTCCCGTCTCCTCCATCATCCGCCGGACCACATACGCCTGGATGATCTCCGGCTGCCGGGAAAGGGCTGCCGCGTCAGCTCCGATGAAGCCGGCCCCCATAGGCAGATCTGCCCGGTTCTCCTTAAGCCACGCTTCCGCCTGAGACTCCAGATACGCATCCGCCTGGCCGATCCGCTCTGCCGCCTGACTGATATGCTCCGGCGCCCGGCTGTTGATCTGCCCGCAGATCAGAGGAAGGATCTGATTTCGTATCCGGTTCCTTGTATATGCATCCGACCGGTTGGTAGAGTCCGTTATCCAGGAAATGCTTTCCGCCTGAAGAAATTCCAGGATCTCCCGCCGACCGGCCCACAAAAGCGGCCGGATGATCCGCCCCCGCACCGGCCGGATGCCGGAAAGCCCCCGAAGCCCGCTTCCGCGGAACAGATTATGGAGCACCGTCTCTGCATTGTCATCCCGGTGATGGGCCACCGCCACAAGCACCGGAGCACCGTCTTCTTCTTCCCAGTGCCCGGCCGCCTCTTCAAAAGCCTGATACCGCAGATTCCGGGCGGCCTCTTCTTCCGAAAGCCCTTCCCGAACTGCCAATTCTCTTACATCCACCTTCACACAGGAAAATGGAATCTCCAAACTCCGGGCACAGCTTTCCGAAAACGCCTGGTCCCTCTCTGCCTCCTGTCCCCGCAGCCCATGATTGACATGGACGGCACGGATCTCCAGATTCCATTTTTCCCGCATTCCGGCCAATACATACAAAAGACACACCGAATCTGCCCCGCCGGACAAAGCCGCCAGGATCCGGCCATTTTCCCGCAGCATGCCATGCCGCACCATAAAGTCTTCCGTTTCTCTTCTCATCTGTCTTTTCCTTTCTTCCCTACCATAATAGCAGGATTTCCAGGAAAATGCCAACTTCTTTTCATCTTCTCCTCCCGCCCCCTCTGCCTATGCCTTCTCCCAGATGCCGGCTGCCAGCACGGTCATGTCATCCCGGGCTCCACCAGATGACTGGGCAAAAGCCAGAACCTGATCCGCTATTTCCTGGGGGCCTGCCGGCGGAAGTGCCTCCAGAAACTCCTGCATCACCCGCTCCTTCTCCTCTCCCGGCAGTGCATCCAGCACACCGTCGCTTACCATGACAATCCGGTCATCATCCCACAGCTTTTTAGATAAAAGGGCCGGCTCCACCGGATTCAGAATCCCCATGGGAACATCCCCTGAATCCAGAAGCTCCACCCTGTCCTGTCCCATGACAAATGAGGCCGCCGCCCCCAGCTTCATAATCTCCAAAACGCCGGTGTTTAAATCCACACACACCAGATCCACTGCCGCCGGATGCTGTTCCGCCCCCGCCAGAAGAAGTACTGTATTTACAAGTTTTAATGAAGAACGGGCGGTGAAGCCTGCCCCCATCAGCTGTTCCGTCAGTTCCACCACCCGCTCGCTTTCCCGCGATGCCTGCCGGCCGCATCCCATGCCGTCGGCAAGACTCATGATCACTTGCCCTTCTATATTCCGGAAAAAGGTATAGTTGTCCCCAGATATCTGCTGCCCCTGTTTCGGCACCCGGGCCGATCCCCAGAGCATCTGGTATTTTCCCTCTTCCACAAACCGCAGCGTACCTGTCTGCCGGGTTACGATGGCCTTGCTGTCCCTGGCCGGATACCACCGCCGCCGCCCCATGGCCTGTCCCAGAACTGCTGCCGCTTCCCTGGCAGTCAGGCAGGCCCCATGGGTTGTATGCATCGTCAGATAGGCTTCTCTCTGACCGTTTTCGTACTCCAGCACAAGCATATTTTCCACCAGCATATGGTGCCTCCGGAAGGCCCGCCGTACCGACTGCTCCCATTCCCCGGTCACATCTGCCGCCCGCTCCATCTGACGGGAAAATTCTTCAATAATCGAAGCCAGTTCCCGAAACTGCACCACCACCGCGTCCCGGCTCTCCAGGAAACGGTTTTTCCAGGACAGATTCATAGTGGCACGGCCCAGACTGCTGTTTAACTGGCTCAAATATTTTTCCTTGTGAAAACAGGTCTGACGAAACAAAAGAGGCATGTCCTCCATCCGTACTGCCCCATGAACTTCAAAGGCGCGCAGCAGGTAATACAGATAATAGCTGTCCTCTCTTGCACTGTCCTGATACAGGTTGCAGCGGCTGCAGCTGCCGCAGACCATAGCCGCCGCCGTCTGCATGGCCGCCGCTCCGTCCTCCCGGGTCAGATGCTGCCCGTCGATCTCTTCTGTAAATGATTTTGCCAAACAGCTTAAGGAAGCGGCCAGGTCCGCCAGCCTGGCCGCCGTATATACATTCACATCCGCCATATCAAGACGCTTCTCTTTTTTTCTGAAAAAAAACACAAAAATCCCTCCCATTCGCATATCATCTTTCAGATACTCAAAAAGATTATATGCGGATGAGAGGGAAATCATTACATGGATCATCCTGTGGCGGACATACGGGAATTTACCGGTCCTCCGATGGTTTCAGCAGAATTTCATCCGGCATCACCAGACCCAGCTTTTCTTTCGCCACTTCCTCAATATACTGTTTTGTCTGGACATAAATCTTCCGCTCTTCAAGCTCCTTCGTCCTCTGCTCTTCTTCTGTCTTCTGAGCCATAAGATTCTCTTCCTTGATCTGGTATTCCTGATCCCTGGCCCTTAAAGACGCGCCTTTCAGATTCACCACCACAGCCAGGCTCAGCACCACCACTGTGATTCCGATCAATGCCATCCGGTTTCCCCACCTGTCCCGTCTGTGCATCCGGGACTGCCTCTTCCTGGCCTTCATCTGCATCACCACTTTTTATGTCTGTCTTACTGCGGATCTTTTTCCGCTTCTGCCGTCGGTTATAATAGTTTATTTTAATACCATCCACCGCTTTTTTCAAGGCTTTCATAAGATTTCTGCTGACGATCCTGTCATAAAAAATCATCCCCAGAAACACACAGCCCACTGCCCACCCGCGCAGAACCCCGTCATTAAGGCGATAGAGCAGGGCAAACACCGAAAGGCTGACATAAATCCAGTAAAAAAAATCCTCAAGCCCCACCAGCCATGGCCGTCTGGAGATTAAGATCCGGCTGATCCGGATCAGATCATAGCAGGCCATGAGCCAAAGGCCCAGTGCCAGAGACTCCAGAAGAAGCCTGGCCTGCCCGTAAATTTCACTGCTGATTTCCCCCATAGGCATGCCTATTTAAAAAGCCTTGCCAGGAAGGATTCGCCGCTTTTCCGGAAGGCTTCATTGGAACTGTACACCAGGCTTTCCGCCTGTCCGTCAATGTCGATCTCCCCCTTGTCCAAGGTCAGCCTGCTGACGCACAGATCCCGCCCTTTGATCGTCAAAAGGCCCTTGTCCGTGTCCAGCACAACCTGGTTTTCGTCAAAGGAAACCACATCTGCGATTCCTGTAATGCTGATCTTTCCCCTGTCCTCCATCATAACCCGGTGAGGACGTCCGCCGATCTTTTCTTCCATCAAAAAACCTCCTAACACACTGACCTGTTGATTCAGTATATTAAGAGGTTTCCGGAATTATGACTGCCAGTCCGAATTTCCTTCAGTCAAAGATACTCATACAGTTCTTTGGCCTCGTCCTTCTTCACTGTTTCCTGTACGTCCAGCACCTTCACCTTAACAGCCTTGGCGCCGAACTGGATTTCAATAATGTCTCCCTCTTTTACGTTCAGGGAGGCTTTTGCCGGCTTATCATTCACCAGCACCCGGCCGGCGTCACAGGCCTCGTTGGCCACTGTCCGCCGCTTAATCAGCCGGGAAACTTTAAGAAACTTATCAAGTCTCATCGTTTATGCGTTCACCAGATCCTTTAATGCCTTACCAGCCTTGAACTTGGGGCTCTTGGAAGCTGCGATTACCATGGGTTCACCGCTCTTGGGGTTTCTTCCTTCTCTCTCGCCTCTCTCAGAAACCTCAAAAGTACCGAAGCCAACCAGCTGTACCTTCTCGCCCTTTACCAGCTCTTCTGCCACTACATCAGTAAAAGCCTTCAGAGCCTTCTCTGCATCTTTTCTGGAAATTTCTGCCTTCTCAGCGATTGCTGCGATTAATTCGGTTTTGTTCATCGTATTCCTCCTGATTTGTCTGCGGGGGCGTCTGCTGACTGAGCCGCCGGTTGACATGCAGGCATGTCCGATTGGCTCGCTGACCGCGGAAACGAAAGCTTCGTCCTTCCCTCGCGCGCTAAAATGTGTACCCTATCATTTATATCTGTTTCTATGGCTTTTGTCAAGGTTTTTCGCTATTTTCCGCCCTCTTTTCCCCGGTCTTTTCCGGCCTGGTTTTTCGCCTCTTTTTCCTGCTTCTTTATGGCATTCCACAGGGCCAGACTTTCCTCCGGAGAGGTCACTTTGGCATCGCCGAAAACATGGGGATGCCGGCGCACCATCTTGCGGCTTACGCCATCAATAACATCTTCAATGGTAAAGGCCCCCATCTCCGCCGCGATCTGGCTGTTCATCACCACCTGCAAAAGCACATCGCCCAGTTCTTCACACAGATTTTCCATGTCCTCGTTGTCGACCGCCTGAAACACCTCTTCGGTCTCATCTGCCAGGCACTTTTTCAGAGAAGAAAACGTCTGCTCCCGGTCCCAGGGGCAGCCGTGATCCGACCGAAGTTCCGCCACAATCCCCACAAAATCTTCAAATGTAAACATGTTCTGCCTCCATCTTTTTTAAATATCACAGGAGTCAAAAAACTCTTGCTCCCTGCAGCCTATTACGTTGATTTTACCATCGTCCCGTAAGAATGACAAGGAAAGCATTTTCTCTTGCAAAAAGAAATCCAGCCACTGCACAAAAAAGGCTGCGCCCCAACTGACTCTCCAGTCTGGGCCGCAGCCTTCTGCACTCGCGAATATTAGTCGCAGGTATAGGGCATCAGTGCGATGTGACGTGCTCTCTTGATAGCAACAGTCAGAGCTCTCTGATGCTTTGCACAGTTTCCGGTGATCCGGCGAGGAAGAATCTTTCCTCTCTCGGATACGTATCTCTTTAATTTATTTACGTCCTTGTAATCAATTACGCCGTTCTTATCGCCGCAGAATACGCAAACTTTTTTTCTTCTGCGGATGCCGCCTCTTCTTACCTTGGAAGCGTCTGCCTTATCACCTTTATTGAATGCCATTGGTGTGTCCTCCTTTTCATATTCCAGGAAGCAGAAATCGCTTCCTGTCATTGGATTTACGGCACATAAATGTGCCTTTTATCAGAAGCGTCACGCCGGTTCTGATAATTCCATATTATGGAACTGACGAATGTCTAGTTAAAGGGAAGACCTTCGTCCTCTACTCCATCTGGAATGTTCATAAATCCATCGCCGATGGCACTGGAAGGAGCCGGCTGCTGCGGCTGGGCAGGCTGCTGATAGCCTCCTCTGTAACCGCTCATATCGGCTGCCGCACCCTTGCTGTCGGCAAACTCCTGATCGTCTACAATGATATCAGTGGTATAAACTTTCTGACCATCTCTGTTGATGTAGCTGCCAGTCTGAATCCTTCCGGAAATCAGAACCCGCATTCCCTGACGGAAATACTTTTCCGCAAACTCCCCCTGCCGGTCAAAGGCCACACAGTTAATGAAATCTGCAGTCTGCTCATTCCCATCCTGGCCGCGGCGTCCTCTGCGGTCTACCGCCAGGGTATATCTGGCAATGGCCATGGCACGCTCGCCCTGAGAATAACGCAGTTCCGGGTCTCTGGTCAGTCTACCCATAAGAATCACTCTGTTCATACACTCACTCTTTCTATTATGCTTCCTGCTTTACGATTAAGTATCTGATAACTGGTTCCATAATACGAACGTGAGCCTCAACTTCGTTCGGGCAGTTGGAATCGCCTTCGAACTGAATGAAGTAATAGTAAGCTTCTTTCATCTTCTGGATCTCGTAAGCCAGTCTCTTCTTACCCCACTCGTCTACATTGGTAACGGTACCGCCGAAACGGGTGATATAGCCCTTTACCTTCTCGATTGCCGCTGCTCTCTCTTCGTCTTCCAGCTTCACATTCAGAACAACTGCTAATTCGTACTTGTTCATCTTGTTTACCTCCTTGTGGTCTCTGGCCCCTGAGTTCTTCAGGAGCAAGGAAATTAATATGTCACGATATAGTAGTTTACCAAACTTTGGCCGGACATGCAAGCACTTTTTGCCGGAAAATGCAGGTTTTTTCGATATTTTTCCGGCAGGTGCCGGTTCTCTTCCCTGCTCTTTTGCCTATGACGGCTTCCTTAAGCCCCTGGCATTCTTTTCTACCAATTTCCGCGTCACCATCACCTGATGACCGCAGCCCATGCACTTTAAGCGGAAATCGGCTCCTACCCGGAGGATCTCCCACTCCTGACTGCCGCAGGGATGGGGCTTTTTTAACTTTACAATATCTCCCACTTCAAAAATCAGCTTCTCAGCCATCTCATACTCCTGTCTCAAATCCACACATATGCCGGTCTTACACGGCGCCCTGAAGGACCTGATCGATCTGCTCCAGTTCATCTGCAGAAAATTCCAGTCCTTTAAGGCAGGCTGCATTGTTCTCCAGCTGCGCCGTACTGCTGGCACCGATGAGAACCGATGTCACCTCCGGCCGCCGCAGTACCCAGCAAAGGGCCATCTGCGCCAGAGACTGGCCTCTGTCCGCCGCAATGGCATTCAGCCGGCGGATCTTCTCCATATTCTCCGGGCTCAGGTACCGTCCGCCTACGCTGGTTCCTTCTCTGGCAGCTCTGGAATCTGCCGGGATTCCGTTCAGATACCGGTCCGTCAGCGCTCCCTGGGCCAAAGGACTGTAAGCAATGCAGCCTACCCCTTCCCGTGAAAGCACATCCAGAAGGCCGTCTTCCGGCCAGCGCTCCAGCATGTTATAGCGGGGCTGGTGAAGAAGGCAGGGCGTGCCGTTTGCCTTCAGGATCCGGATAGCCGCCTCGGCTTCCTCTGCCTGATAATTGGAAATGCCCACGTACAGGGCCTTTCCCTGGCGCACGATATCACTTAAAGCACCCATGGTCTCCTCAAGGGGCGTCTCCGGGTCCGGCCGGTGATGGTAATACACATCCACATACTCCAGTCCCATCCGCTTTAAGCTCTGATCCAGGCTGGCCATGAGATATTTCCGGGATCCCCAGTTCCCATACGGCCCTTCCCAGTTGTCAAAACCTGCCTTGGTAGAGATAAACAGTTCATCCCGGTAAACGCCCAAATCGCTTTTTAAGATGGCGCCGAAATTCTCCTCTGCCTTTCCTCTTGCAGGAAATCCGTAATTGTTGGCCAGATCAAAATGGGTAATTCCCAGGTCAAAGGCCCGGCACAGAACTTCCCTCTGGTGCTCCAGCGGCTTTTCCAGGCCAAAATTCTGCCACAGTCCCAGAGAAATCCTGGGAAGCAGGATACCGCTCCTTCCGCAGCGCTTATACTGCATTTTTTCATACCGATCTGCTGCTGCCTGATACATCGTTAATTTCCTCCTGTTTTCAAATGATGTTGGTTTAAAGGGAAGTCTCCCCGGTTCCAAAAACCGCATCGCCAAGGATCTGTCCGATGGGGCCGCCAAGCACCAGATCCGCTCGGCTGTCCATAGGCGTCACCGACTTGTTGATCAGCACAAGGCGGTTCCCCTGATAATAATCAATCAGACCCGCCGCAGGATACACCGTCAGAGAGGTCCCGCCGATAATCAGCATTTTTGCCTGGCTGATATAGCGGATGGCGCTTCTTAAAGTAGCCTGGTCCAGACCTTCTTCATAAAGGACCACATCCGGCTTGATTACCCCGCCGCAGGAACACCTGGGCACGCCTTCCTGAGCCATAACCTCATCCAGATCGTAAAATTTATGGCATCTGGTACAGTAATTGCGGTAGACCGAACCGTGAAGTTCCAAAACTTCCCGGCTTCCCGCCTTCTGGTGCAGCCCGTCGATGTTCTGGGTTACTACCGCCTTAAGCTTTCCCATCTCCTCAAGTCTTGCCAGTGCCCGATGGGCCCGGTTCGGCTCCGCATCCCGGAAAATCATCCGATCTTTATAAAAACGGTAGAATTCTTCCGGATTCTTCTTATAAAAACTGTGGCTGATGATCATCTCCGGCGGATACTTGTATTTCTGGTTATACAGCCCGTCCACACTGCGGAAATCCGGAATCCCGCTTTCTGTGGATACGCCGGCTCCGCCGAAAAACACGATATTGCTGCAGTCCTCAATCCATTCCTTCAGCTGCTCTTCTGCCTTCATAAACCTCTCCTCCCTTCCCTGCCGGTTTGATTTCTTCTCACCGCACATAATTTTTCCCCTGGGTTTTGTTCTGAAATCCTTCTATCTCATTATAAAAAAATACCGGAAAAATGACAAGCCTCACACCACTTCATCCAGGAAAATCTTTCCATAAGTTAAAAGATCCTCCGCCTGCTGCCGGAAAACTTCCGGCACGGGACCATATCCCATCAGCCAGCTTGTCAGACTGGAAATATCGATTGCATCACCTTTCCATCCGCCCGGCCTCTTTATCCGGGAAATATGACTTCCCGAAGCATCGATCTCCCAGGAAAAGACACCGTTGTTTTCCTCCAGAAGATCATCCCGGATCTCCAGATTCAGGTGCAGCACGCCTTCCCCTTTCAGCCGTATCCCTTTCATAAACTCACACAGATTCACAATGCGGGCCATAATCGCCGGATGAGACGGACTTTCCTCTTCCACAAATTCCCGTTTCCCGTACAGGAAACGGCGCTCCCGCTCTTCTTTGCCCCAGAAGCATTCCACTCCTGCCAGACTTTCTCCGTCATAGAGAAAGGAAAGCTCTCCCTCCTCGCTCTCGATCTCCTTCCACATACGATTCATGTACGCTTCGGTCCGCAGCGCATAAATCTCATAATTTTCAGAAAGCCAACGATTCATCCAGCTGCCCAGCTTTCCAAAGTCCTCCTGAAGCTTTGCAGACGCCTGCCCCCGCAAAAGACGCTCCGCCGTTTCCGTCTCCCGGCGCAGTCTGTCTGCCGCCGGATTCCATTTCCAGCAGGGCTGATCATATACATAAACAAAGCCGAAAGGCTCATAAATCTTCGAATTTGCCGGCATGAGAAAGGAAAAGGGCATCTGCCTTTCGTATTCCTCCCGGAGCATGGAGTTAAGAAGAGTTCGCATATATCCCCGATGCCTGCCGCTGGACGTTGTGGCCACGCCTACAATGTAATCCAGAGAATAATCTCCCATAGGACAACGGACCAGATACGGATTCTGCTGGATCATGGAAAGGATCTTTCCGCCCTTTTCTTCCTCCAGCACCAGAATCCGGTTGTCCCTGCATTTTTCCTGATAGTAATAATCTAAAAAGCGGGCAGAATCTTCAGGAAAACATTCTTCCCAAAGTTTCCGGCTCCGCTCCTTTTCTTTCTGATCCAGATAGCGTATCTCCATTTCACCCTCCTCACCGGCCGGGCGCATGATAATTTATCATGCCTGCCCTTCCGGAAAATGCTTCTGGCGCACCATATATTTTCTGGCATACCCGATAGGCTGGTAACTTAACTTTGCCTGTCTGAGCCCCGGAATGCCCACATCGTCCTCCCGGTTTACAAGTTTTGCCTGGGGAAACTCATGGATCAGAAACTGTTGGTTAATGAACTGATACAGCCCCTTGATCTGGGGATTGGCCTTCTCAATGCTGATTACCGCCATCTCTTCCCGGGGATTGTAGCTTCCCACTGTAAAGGCCTCCAGCTTTCCGTCAATGTATACGCCGCCCATCTGCACCTGCAGCTGGGAACAGTTCTTAAGGATCTCATGGATCCCTTCCACCTCATAATCCAGTTCCCAGGCCTCCTGGGCATTATCCCCCTTCTGTTCCCGCCAGAAGCTTAAGAAATCCCACACATCCTGCCGGTCAGAACAGCAAAGCCTTGCGTACTCATAGCGCCCTGCATACTCCCGCATAAACGCATTGACCAGGTTCTTTTTCTTGTGGAGTTTCTTTCCTGCCAGGGTCCGCATGGCATCGCCGTCATAAAGGTAATCCTTTAAGTCCTCCATCTCCCGGACCTCAAATTCCTCCGGATCCAGATTCAGATACTGAACCGCCTCCTCATCTGCCAGATAAATCCAGAACGGCTGTTTTAACTCTTCATTAAAGTACTCCACCATCTGCCGGAAGAAATATGGCAGCTCCTCCTCCCGGCAAAGGGGCATGGCCGAAGAAATCTTCCCTTCATCCTCCATCAGCCACTGAACTGCCCGGCCCTCGCTGATGGCAAACCGCACATTATACGCATCCCGCCACAAAAAACTGTCCAGGAACACGCTGTCACAAGTCTTATTGGACCGCAAAGAAAAGAACGGCGTCAGCCGTTCAATATCGTCAGCCGTAATCGGCTTAAAATCCAGTTTTGCTTTTTTCTTATCCATTTTCTCTTCCTCTTCTTAAGATTTATGAAAATCAAGGTCTTAGTCAGCTTTTTTTAATAAAATCCGTATGGCATTTGGGACAGTGAATGCTCACCTTTCCATGGCCTCTGGGAATCCGGATCTTCTGTCCGCATGAAGGACACTTGTAAATGTGGTATTTCCTTGCCTGCTCCGCCTTAAACTTCCATTTCTTAAAGGCCTCCGATACCCGGAAACGATACCCCATATAGCGCTCATTTTCTTTAAAACGGGCAGAAATATTCCGTGAAAACATCCGGTAATAGGTGTAGATCAGAAGGATCACTGCCAGCCAGTACAGAATGTAGGTCCGCACAAACAGATTCACCACCAGAAGCGCCACAATGCATCCGCTTAAAAAGCGCGAAAACGGATCAGCTCCGTATCTGCCTGCCATAAACTGCTGAAACTTACGTCTCCATTTATCCATTTCGTATCTCCATTTTTAAAAAATTTCGCCCTGGGCGGCTTTCTTTCGTACGTTCTGTCATACCGTTTCCACTATACCTGCCTGCCCACTTTCTGTCAAGGCAGTCCACAGTCTTTTAAGATTTATTTATTAAATTTTCATGATGCCGGCATAAAACGGCAGATGCCTGGAACTCTTCCGGAATTCCAGGCATCCGCCGTTAAGTAAAAAATAGAGGTATGTATCAGTAAAAGTCATAAAAACATATTTAAAATCAGCAGTTCTACAACGCCTACGCCAGCCATTACCATGGAAACTGCCGTTTTGCACCGGAGCTGATCCTTCATTTCTGTAAGACCAAACATTCCGTTAAATACCCAGAAACCGCTGTCATTAAAATACCCGAAGGAAATGGCGCCAATACAGCATGCCTGCGCCAGAAGAACAGGGCTCATTCCCAGTACCGGAAGCAGCGGAGCCGTCAGCGTAGCTGCCGTGGTGATTGCCACGGTTGCCGATCCCAGCACATCACCGATTCCGCTTACCTTTACCACATTGCCCAGTGAACCGCCAGGGTAGCGACCACAGCCAGAGCCACAATGGGTTCACCCACCAGACTGATCACATTATAGATGATGCCGCTCTCCACAGAAGTCAGGCTCAATCCCGTCTTACAGAAGATCAGGATAAGAGGAACGACAATCGAAGAAAGAGAATCCCACAATCCAGGAAGTTCTTTTTCATTCATAATGGAATCCAGCTGGTCCATTGTCTTTAAATACTCTTTTTTAAATTCTTTTCGATCAAACGAACCATCTGTATTGGCAATTTGATAGATTTTCGTCCCGATCCATTTTGAATACAGTACTGCTGCAATGAAAATCGGAATCGAGAGAGCTGCGCCCACCAGAATCATCTGGCCCACATCCACGCCCATCATACCGGCCGCTGTCAGCGGTCCCGGGGTCGGCGGAACCATACTGTGGGTGCACTGGAGACCACAGGCTAAAGCCAGCGCCAGACCAATGACCGATTCTCCGGTACATTCAGACGAAGCGTCCGGTTGACAATATCAATTTCAATCTCATCGCCATCTTCCACAAATGCAATGGGACCTCCGGCTGCCGCTTCGGGTGATACATGTCCAACGCATGGGCCATGGGTGGCACCGGAAAATCTGCCGTCTGTCACCAAAGCACAGTCTTCGTCCATTCCTCTTCCCATGATCAACGCCGTAGTAGACAGCATTTCCCGCATTCCCGGACCGCCTTTTGGCCCTTCGTATTTAATGACAATAACCGTTCCTTTTTCTATGGTGTCTCCGCTTATGGCTGCATCAGCCTCTTCCATGGAATTAAATACTCTTGCACGGCCCTTAAAATAATACATGGATTCCTTTATTCCGGACTGCTTGATTACCGCCCCGTCCGGCGCCAGATTTCCGTGGAGAACAGCAATGCCTCCTTCCGGTTTCTGGGGATGCTCCATGGTTTTAAGCACATCATCCGGATTTACCTTCACATCTCTTAAAAGTTCTTTTACCGTCTTTCCCGTAACCGTTATTGCATCGGTATTAAGCCGTTCTTCAATTACCTTCATAACAGCAGGAATTCCGCCGCTGGAATCCAGAGATACGATAGGATATTTTCCTGACGGCTGCAGGTTACAGATAAAGGGAACCTGGCGGCTGATCCGGTCAAAATCTCCCAGATCCAGCTCTACTCCGGCTTCATGGGCAATTGCCATTAAATGAAGAACCAGATTCGTGGATGACCCTGTCGCCATCGCCCCGGCAATGCCGTTAAGCATCGTCTCCCGGGTAAGGATTTTCCGGGGTGTAATTCCCTTCTCCAAAAGCTCCATCACATAACGGCCGGAAGCTTTTGCAATCCGCTTCCGTTTATTGGAAACAGCCGGCGCTGTACCGGCTCCCGGAAGGGCCATTCCCAGAACTTCCGTAAGCATACACATGGAATTCGCCGTTCCCAGATGTGCACAGCTTCCCACCGTAGGAAGTGCTGCTTTCTCCGCCTCTTTCATTTCCTGCACAGTAACCGTTCCCGCTTCTACTCGTCCAGGATACTCACGCAGTTCGCTGGAGCAAAACAGCGGATTTCCTCCTACGTTTCCCGGCAGCATAGGCTCTCCCGGCACGATTATCGCCGGAATATCCAGTCTCGCCGCTGCCATCAGCATTCCCGGAATAATCTTATCGCACCCCGGAAGCAGGACCATCGCATCAAAATGATGTGCCTCCACTACCATTTCCACCGAGTCTGCAATCAGATCCCGGCTGGCCAGAGGATAACACATCCCCTTATGCCCCTGGCAGAGTCCGTCACAAATGGCAATGGTCTCTGACTGACGCGGCACACCGCCCGCTTCAATAATTCCCTGCTTAACATACTCCGCAAGTTCCCGCAGATGTACATGCCCCGGGACCATTTCACTGAACGAGCCAATTACCGCCACAAAAGGTTTCTTCATATCTTCCTCATCCATACCCGTGGCATACAAAAGTGCTCTCTGTCCTGATCGTCCCAGTCCATTTGTCAATGTACTGCTCCTGTACTTGCTGTCCTTCATTTGAAATTCTTTTTCGTAATCCATAATCTCCCTCCAAATGCTCTTGTCCCAGTCATTTATATCCCTGTTTAAACATTTCTTTCGATTAAGGATTACACCTGCGCAGATGTTTTCCATGTCCAAAATATAACACATTCTTAACATTAAGTAAATTTAAGTGTTTTAACTGTTCTGTTAATTTTTCTAATTGTGCAACTCTAATTTTATGGATTATTATTGAATTTTTAAATTTTATGGATTATAATAGCAGCACTTTCACCAGTAATATTTTGAATTTTCAGGAGAATCCCATGAATCTAAAAGAGATCGAATACATCGTAAAGATAGCAGAAGAATGCAACGTAACCCGCGCGGCAGAAAAGCTGTACCTTACTCCATCTGCCTTAAATCAGCAGCTTCTTCATCTGGAGCGCGAGATTGGAACCCAGCTGTTTCACCGCTCCCGAAACGGCTGGACTCCTACAGAAGCAGGAAAAATTTATCTGGATACCGCCAGAGAAATGCTCCGTATGAAAAAAGAAGCGTATCACAGGCTTCAGGATATCGTCAACTCACAAAAAGGTACCCTCTCCATCGGTTTTCCTCCGGAGCGCGGTACCTCTATGTTTACCAGCGTTTATCCTCTTTTTCACCGCCAGTATCCTGATATTGTCATTAACGTAGTTGAAGCAAATGTCCGCAGACAGCAGCAGCTGATTTCCCGCGGCGAAATCGATGTGGGCTTTGTTACCCTTCGGGACAGCCAGCGCACCAATGACGACTACATTCCCATCTGTACAGAAGAACTGGTTCTGGCTCTTCCTTCCGATCACCCTGCCTGCAAAAAAGCCGTTTCCGGCAGCATCAGTCCCTATCCGGAGCTTTCCGTAAACGAAGTCCGCTACGAGCCCTTTGCCCTGATGTACAAGGAATCTACCGTCTATGAGTGCATCGATGCCATATTCCGCCAGGCCGGTTTTTTCCCAAACGTACTATTTGAAACCGCCCGCGCCTGTACCATCATGGATATGGTGGCGGCAAAGCTGTGCTGCGGCATTATCCCAAATTCCGATGCTCTTCCTCACATAGACGGTGTGTCTCTGTTTTCTCTTCCGGATCATCCTTCCTGGGATATCATGGCGGTGGTCCGGAAGGGAAGTTACCTGACGCGGCCGGCAAAACAGTTTATCTCTCTGGCTTCCGAGTACTGGCGCGGCCACTGCAGAATATCACAGCCTCATTTATAATTTACAGCCCCACAGCCAGCGCTGCAGCCACCTTCATCACCCCGGCCAGCACCATCACCAGGAT
>DVKS01000089.1 GCA_018715905.1 Candidatus Caccovicinus merdipullorum
CCGGAGCTGTAGTCTCTTCCGGAGTAATCACCACGCCGGAAGTATTCCTTAAGATTACCGGAGCATGCCCTTTGTAGGTGGTATTGTGATCCACTTCCTCGCTTACCACTTCTCCGTCCTTTGTGATAACCAGGCGGGTCTCCCAGTAACTTCCCAGACTTCCCTGGCTCTTTACCTTTTCCTCTCCGGGCTGAAGGGTCTGATCTTCTTCATAGGTGGGAGCCGGAGGATCTATATCTTTCAGCTTTGTGGACTTCAGATCATACTTTACGCCGTCCTCCAGGATCGGAATGGCATAAACAGAAATGGTTACCACCTGGTTGGAGTAGCTGGCCTTAAGTCCGATGGCCGCGCTGGAATTATTTAAAAATTTAAAATCCGGTCCGCCGTAGCTTACCGTTGCGTCCTGGCCGGGTGTTACGTAAGACGGCTCGTATGTGTGCGAACGTCTTGTGGTGATCTTAAAGCCGCCCCGGACTACCGCATTATAAAGGGTGGTGGATACCTGGCATACCCCGCCGCCGATTTCCTGAACCACTTCGCCGTTATTGTAGGCGGCAGCAGCCTGATAGCCCTTGGCCTCCGTACGCTCGCCCACTACATCATTAAAAGAAAATTCCTCTCCGACCTGAAGGATGGTGCCGTTTATAGCTTCACAGGCCAGACGGATATTGGTATTCCGCTTGCTGTTGGCTGTTGTATTGGTAGTAAATGTACTTACCGTCTCATACTGTTCTGCCGCTGCAGCCCGATCATATTCGGGAGCAACCTCCGCCGCGGATACTTCCAGCACTGCATCAAACTGCTTTCCCGCAATCGCCGCATTCATATCGGAAATCAGCTTTTCCTGATCCACTGCCAGCCCGTTCTCTCCGTCCTTAAAAGTAAATTTCCCCGAAGAGGCGTCATATCCGTCAATGGAACCGTTTTTGGCTTCCTTATCCCACTTTTCTGCCACGGCTGCAGCCTGAGCAGTCACTGCATCTTCCAGCCCGCTGGTATCCAGGGAATAGGATGCCTGCGGTTCACCGGAATAGATTTCATCTAAAAGTGCATTGATCTTTTCTTCCATAAGATTCGGCACAGAGTAGGACTCTTCCCCATAAGTTACAGTCATAGACCAGGGGTAAGCGTTTTCTATGGCCTGTTTTGCCGCCTCACGGCTCATTCCCGTAATATTGATATTTTCAACGGTCACTTCCTGCTCCAGTTCCGTCTCCTGGGTCAGGGAGCTTTCTTCAGAATCAGCAGCGCCTGATGCCGCGCTCTTTCCCCGCACAGCAAAGACAATGGAAACCACCGCAACCACCAAAACCAGAATCACCACAGCCATCCACCAGCCGCCTCCGCCCCGCCTGGTAGTATAAGCACTTCGACCGTAACTGGTCTTTCCTCTGGAACTGCTTCTGCCGGACCGGGAAGAGCCGCTGCCTCCCAGACTGCTGTCCTTTGCGCTTCGGCCGGGAGATTTTCTGGCAGAAGAAGTGCTCTTTCTTGTGCCGGAAGCGCTTCCCTTCGCTCTGCTCTGCCCGGCAGTCCGGCGGTTTCTTTCTAATTCACTCATTTTTGTTCACCCGTTTATTTCATAAATTTATCGTTTTCTTCATTAACGCAGTCTAGTATAGCATACTTTCCATAAAATAGAATTACTAAATTATTAAATTTTCCCGCCGGTTTCTCGTCAAAATTTGTAATTCTGTTACGTTTTTCTTCTTTGTTAACATTTTTGTAAAAAAACATGTTATGATAGATATAGGAGGAACATTATTTATGGGATATATTGATCTGCACGTACACTCTTCTGCTTCTGACGGGACGCTGACACCGTCCCAGGTGGTACAGCTGGCAGTCAGTCAGAAGCTGGAAGCCATCGCACTGACTGACCATGACACCGCCGACGGCATTCCCGAAGCCATGGACGCCGCCCGCGGGGCAGGACTTGAACTGATTCCAGGCATCGAGCTTTCCTGCGAATATTACGGAAAAGAAATTCACATTCTGGGACTTTTTATCCATCCGGATGAACCGGCTTTTGCCGCAGAAATCCGTTCACTTCTGGAGATCCGCACCCGGCGCAATCTGGAAATGCTGCGCCGGTTCCAGGAAGCCGGCTTCTCCATTACTCTCCAGGATCTGCAGGCAGGGAATCCGAATACGGTAATCACCCGCGCCCACTTTGCAAGAGTGCTTACAGAAAAAGGCTATGCTTCTTCTATGGATCAGGCATTTAAGAAATATCTCCGCTACGGCGGGCCCTACTGTATGCGCAAAGAGCGGATTACTCCGGAACACGCTCTGAAGATTCTGCGGGATAACCACGCATTCCCCTCTCTGGCCCACATTATGCAGTACAAGCTAAGCTGGGAGGAGAATGAAAAACTTATCTCTGATCTGAAAAAATCCGGTCTTATGGGGCTGGAAGTCTACCATTCATCCCATCACCAGGGGCAGATCCCCCGCCTGCAGCAGCTTGCCGCTCATTACGGCCTGCTTCCCACCGGCGGATCTGATTTTCATGGCGCCAATAAACCGGACATCCAGATCGGCATCGGCCGCGGAAATCTCCGCCTGTCTTACGGTCTCCTTACAGACATAAAAAAATGTGCGCTCTAGCGCACACCTCCGCCGGGACAATCTGCACCGCCAGCAATTTTCTTTAAGCGCAAAATGTCCTCGCTGCGCCGGGCAGCCTCTGTGTATCCGCAGCGCAGCGTTTTTTGTTTCATAGGCAACGAAGTTTCCAGTCTTTATTTTTTTTCGGTCTTTCTGCCCTTTGCCGCCGCACCGGCTGCAGAAGGGCTTTTCTTTTTCATTTCAGAGAGCTGCTTTGCCGCCAGCCTCCGATTCACCTCTTCCTTAAGAAGCGCATACAGTACCGAACACAGCGGGATAAAAATCAGCATCCCTGCAATTCCAAAAGCACTGCCGCCCACAGTAACTGCCGCCAATACCCAGATAGACGGAAGTCCCACAGAACCGCCCACCACATGGGGGTAAATCAGGTTTCCTTCCAGCTGCTGCAGGATCAGAAAAGCTATAGTAAAAATCAGCGCATCCATCGGATTGTTCATAAGCATCAGGAAGGCCCCCACACCCCATCCGATAAAAGCACCGAATACGGGAATCAGTGCCGTAAAGGAAATCAGGACCCCGATCAGCAGTCCGTAAGGCAGGCGAAGAATCAAAAGGACAACGAAAAACATCGTTCCCAGAATTACGGCCTCCACACACTGACCCGTAAGAAAACTGGAAAAAGTCTGCCCTGTAAGAGAAGCCACTTTAAAAATAAAGGACGAGGTCTTTTCCGTGAAAAATGCCCGGATCAGTTTGCTCATCTGGCGGGACAGTTCTTCCTTCTGCGCCAGAATATATATAGAAAAAATGAATGCAATTATGAACGTAGTCACACCGCTGACGATGGACACTGCAGCAGAGATGGTTCCGGAAAGAAACGATCCTGCTCCATTCTTAAGGAAGCTTACCATATCAGTCAGCATCTGTGGCCAATCCACCTGAATGCTGCTGATCAGATCTGCAATGGCCGGTTCATTGGCAAACATCTGCTCCAACGCCGTCTGCACATGGCCGAAAAAGCTGGGGACGCTTCCCTGCAGAGAACGAAGTGTAGAGATAAGCTGAGGGGTCACCACAAAAAA
>DVKS01000090.1 GCA_018715905.1 Candidatus Caccovicinus merdipullorum
GTTTAAAGGAAACTTTGCTGTCAGGATGTTCCCGACAAACCAAGATAAAAACCTGCCGGATTCAGCGTAACAGTTCAGCCGTTAGGCTGAACTGTTACCGGCGGAAAGACAGAATGTCAAAAACTCTTGACATATTCCATAGGGGCTGTTATATTTAAGGTGTCAAAAGTTTTTGACATTTTACAGCCTAAAAAGGAATATGGAGGTGTTTTTATGACGGTGATGGCAGCTGCGTTGTGGATTTTTACCATTCTTTTTCTTGCTTTTATTGTTGTGGATATCGGTATGTTTGTTTCACTGGGAAGACAGGGTGATGAGCGGCGGAAGATGATCGTGGAAAAAAGCAGTGCCCAGACTTTTGCGGTTTTTGCCGTGTACACCCTGTTCTGCGTTTTGGAAGGGCTTTACCGTTCTTTGTTTCACGGCGAGGCTATGGAAGGAAAGAATCCTCTGGTGTCTCTTACCGTTATGGCTTTGATTTATACGGTTCTCCTGTTCCGCAATAAGAGAAAATATGGAGACTGACATGAAAAATAAGATCCGCGAAATCAGAAAAGAGATGGGCCTTTCTCAGGAGGAGTTAGCCCGGCGGTGCGGCGTTTCCAGACAGACGGTAAACGCCATTGAAAATGATAAATATGATCCGACCCTGGCTCTGGCTTTCCGTCTTGGACGGGAGCTGGACACCAGGGTAGATGAACTTTTTGCGCCGGAGGAGGAGTGATCCGAATCCGGCGCCGGCATGTCCTGAATGAGTTAAAGCCGCTTTATTTCCCAATGATAATCAACGGAATTTCCATCTCCGCATCTGTCATTCCAGCATGTACACCGATGAGAACGTCGGCTTCTTCCTTTGTACAGCAAATGGTTAAGTCACTTACTGCAATCGCAAGATAGTCCCCTAACATGTCCCTAAAAGAAGGATGCTCTGTATCTGGTCCGAACAATTGCCTTTGAATTACTTCTTCCTTCGACATCAATAAAAATTTCTCCCCAAACTCTTTTTGAAACTCACTGAGAAATTGTTCTTTTTTCTCCGGTTTAACAAAGAGATTCAAAGCTCTCGGTTCAATCGATGGTAATCTGATAAGGCATTCCTGAATCTTTGGGTAATCTCCGATTGCAACACATTTCGAATCCATATGTCCATGATCCGCAGTAATTATAAACAGTGTTTTATCAAGTCCGCTGCACATTTTTTCTACCCTGGATTCGATATTTTGAAGAAGTTGTTTTGATTCTTCGCTATAGCAGCCTTTTTTATGCATCGTAGTATCTGGTTCACTCCAATAACTATAGATGAATTTTTTGCCGGGCTGACTGCACAAATCAGCAATACGGTTGGTGATATCTTCAAATGTTTGCGGATAAGGGGCAAGAAAAGGAGTAACGTAATACGCTGTTTCTTTTCCACATATTCGATTGATTTTTTGAACAATGCCTTCATATCTGCAATATCTGAATGCAACATTATAATCAGCCGCAGACAGACCTGTTTCCATCTCCTTGTTCAAAAAAACAGTTACATTCTTGTTTATCTGTGGAAAATAGCAATCCCAGCCAAGCCAACCGTGTTCACACGGATTCATTCCACTAAGCATAGAAGTCGTTGCTGCCACTGTCGTTGGCGGAAATGTAGAACTATATACCGCTTCCAAATGACTTTGAAAGAAACCTTCTTTATCTAAATTTCCGTCAATTATACATTTTCCCATGCCGTCTAATAATAGAACAACAACATTATCATATTCTTTTTTTAGATAAGAATCTAACAAGCTGCTAGTTTTTCGTCCTTCCTCATTTCCAAAATATTTCAGTATAGAATTAGGAATGTTTGTAATGCAATTATTGTAATCTGGAAATTTGACTTTCATTTTTTACCTCAAATTTAGATGTTGGTTTGTATACCATATATTATAGAATCCATATATAAATTTTTCAATCATACTTCATATCCGTAAAGTCGGGAAACTGCTGAAAAACTTACCATGTCCATGCTCTCGGAATGATTGACATTATCAATGATGATTATTATAATTATATAAAATCTGATAGAAAGCGAGGTGCTTAATTATGAGAAATAACAGAAATTATATAAAATCTGAATATCTTTTAAGGACCTCGGCTGCAATATAATATTTTTTATGGAATTTTTTGCCGCGGTTTATTAGCCGCGGCTTTTTGTTTGCGTTTTGATGCAGTCTTCTGTTCTTTATAGATGTTCATACAAGACCAACTTATCAATTAAGCCAGGATAATTTATGGAGGGATTTATGATTAATCTTAGAAAAATTACGGAAGAAAACTTTATTGACGCATTTAATTTAAAACTTGCACCGGAACAGGAACGATTCGTTTCACATCCGATTCGCAGCCTCGCGCAGGCTTATGTCTATAGGGAGCAATGCCAGCCTTTCGGAATATATGAAGGTGACACTATGGTTGGCTATGTCATGGTGATTTACGATTATGATATCCCGGAATATGACATATGGCATATGATGATTGATGAATCGAATCAGAGACGGGGCTATGGCAGGGCTGCATTGGATCGAGTACTTGATTATATCAAAACGAAACCTTTTGGCTCTTCAAACCGGGTAACATTAACCTGCAGCAGAGATAATATCCGAGCACTGAATTTGTATAAAAGCAAAGGCTTCACGGAGACCGGAGCAGCGGACGAAGATGAAATAGAGCTATCCTTGATGATGCGGTAACAGATATTCATTCTGTCTGCCGGCTGCTGCGGAGTTCGTAGGAGGGATGATATAACCCGGTGGGTTCATAATATTCATCCCGCACATACCGGAATCCAAGCCGTTCCAAAACGCGTTTTGATGCAGTGTTATGGGGATTATGTCCTGCAAACAGCCCCTCAGCCCCCAGGGTGTCAAATGCGTACTGAATTGCCGCGGCGGCCGCTTCGGCGGCATACCCCTGTCTCCAGAACTTCGGCCGCAGGTGAAAACCCAGTTCATACCAGTCCGGGGTATAAGGGCGAAGGCCGCAGCAGCCTGCAAAAGCCGGGCGGTGATTTCATCGGGGCGGAAGCGGCCGCTGGCGCAGATCCAGCGTGTCACTTCCGGGTCTCCCCAAAGCTGCCTGGCCAGTTCTCCGTCGTTCTCTTCCCATTGCGAGAAGCCCATCCGATTTGTCTTCAGAAAAAAATTCTCATTATGAAGAATCCTCCTGTTTCGTTATTCTCATTTTCTTAATTTTACCACAACTTTTGAAAACTTTGCCGCCGGCACACACCGGTTATTGAGAAAAAATTTTCGCATTTTCCGGAAATTACCTCTTGCAACATACCGGGTGGGGGTATATAATATGCGTGAAAAGGGAATAATACATGAGATTCCCGGAAAGGAGAAGCAGTATGGAAAAGGAATTAAAGAAAGAAAACCAAGTACCTGCTGTACAGGAAGATACTGCCGGCTGCTGCCATTGCCATAAGACGAAGGAGCGGACGGAGAAAGAATATAAAGACTTGATCCACCGGCTGAACCGCATTGAAGGGCAGGTCCGGGGAATCCGGGGAATGGTGGAAAAGGATGCCTACTGTCCGGACATTCTGGTTCAGGTGGCAGCGGTAAATGCAGCTTTGAACAGCTTTAATAAAGTCCTCCTGGCAAATCATATCCGAACCTGCGTGGTCCGGGATATTAAGGAAGGAAAGGAAGAGACCATCGACGAGCTGGTCTGCACGCTGCAGAAGCTGATGAAATGATGTCAGGATCGAAAGGGGGATTTTTATGGAACAATATACTGTGACGGGCATGAGCTGCGCCGCCTGCAGCGCCCGGGTGGAAAAGGCGGTTTCCAAGGTACCGGGGGTTACATCCTGCTCAGTGAGCCTTTTGACCAATTCCATGGGCGTGGAGGGAACTGCCTCGGAGACGGATATTATTGCTGCGGTAACGGAAGCCGGATACGGAGCCCAGAAAAAGGGCGCTGCATCTGCCGGAGCGAAGCGCGCTTTGGCAGCGGCAGATGAGGATCTGTTAAAGGACCGGGAGACGCCGGTATTAAAGCGGAGACTTCTGGCTTCTCTGGGATTCCTTATTGTGCTGATGTATTTTTCCATGGGACATATGATGTGGAACTGGCCGGTGCCGGCCTTTTTCCAGGGAAATCATGTGGCAATGGGACTTCTTCAGCTTTTGCTGGCCGGCATTATCATGGTGATCAATCAGAAGTTCTTTATCAGCGGATTTAAGGGACTGATCCACCGGGCGCCGAATATGGATACCCTGGTGGCCTTAGGCTCCGGCGCTTCCTTTGTCTGGAGCACCTACGCGCTGTTTGCCATGACTGACGCGCAGGGAAAGGGAGATATGGCCGGCGTCATGTCTTATATGCATGAGTTTTATTTTGAGTCTGCGGCCACGATACTGACTCTGATTACCGTGGGAAAGATGCTGGAGGCCCGGTCAAAGGGAAAGACCACAGATGCCTTAAAGAGCCTGATGAAGCTGGCTCCGAAAACTGCGGTGATCCTGGAGAACGGGGAAGAGAAGACGGTTCCCATCGATCATGTGCAGACCGGGGATATTTTCGTAGTCCGGCCAGGGGAAAATATACCTGTGGACGGTATCGTCCTGGAAGGCCACAGTGCAGTCAATGAAGCTGCCCTGACCGGCGAGAGCATCCCGGCCGATAAGGCAGAGGGAGATAAGGTCTCGGCGGCTACGGTAAACCAGTCCGGTTTCTTAAAATGCCGGGCCACACGGGTAGGAGAGGATACCACTCTTTCTCAGATTATCCAGATGGTCAGCGATGCCGCCGCTACGAAAGCGCCCATTGCCAAAGTGGCAGATAAGGTTTCCGGCGTATTCGTGCCCATAGTCATTGCCATTTCCATCGCAACGATCCTGGTATGGCTTCTGGCCGGCCAGACATTGGGATTTGCCCTGGCCAGAGGAATTTCTGTTCTGGTGATCAGCTGTCCCTGCGCCCTGGGTCTTGCAACTCCGGTAGCAATCATGGTGGGCAATGGAATGGGCGCAAAGAACGGCATCATGTTTAAAACCGCCGTTTCTCTGGAAGAGACGGGAAAGACCCAGATCGTTGCCCTGGATAAGACCGGAACCATCACAAGCGGCGAACCCAAGGTGACGGATATCCTGCCGGCCGAAGGGCTTACAGAGGAAGCGCTTCTTTCCATGGCCTGCTCTCTGGAGAAAAAGAGCGAGCATCCTCTGGCCAGAGCCATTTTAACTCTGGCAGAAGAACGAAAGATTTCCGGAAAAGAAGTATCTGGATTCCAGGCCCTTCCCGGAAATGGTCTTCTGGCAGAACTGGAGGGTCAAAAGCTTCTGGGAGGAAACTACAAATTTATCAGTTCCAGGATTTCCGTTCCGGAAGAAATGAAAAGCCGGTCACAGGAACTGGCAGAAGAGGGAAAAACCCCGCTCTTTTTCGCGGAAGGGGACCGCTTGGCCGGAATCATTGCTGTGGCTGACGTTATAAAGGAAGACAGTCCCCAGGCAGTGAAAGAACTTCAGAATATGGGTATCCATGTAGTTATGCTGACAGGAGATAATGAGCGGACAGCCAGAGCCATCGGCCGTCAGGCCGGCGTGGACCAGGTGATTGCAGGCGTCCTTCCTGACGGAAAGGAGAGTGTCATCCGTTCCTTAAAAGAGAAGGGGAAGGTAGCCATGGTGGGCGACGGCATTAATGACGCGCCTGCCCTGACACGGGCGGATATCGGCATCGCCATCGGAGCCGGGACCGATATCGCGATTGATGCGGCCGATGTGGTTCTCATGAAGAGCTGTCTGAGTGATGTGCCGGCTGCCATCCGCTTAAGCCGGGCGGCGCTGCGGAATATCCATGAAAACCTGTTCTGGGCCTTCTTTTATAATGCTGTGGGGATTCCGCTGGCGGCCGGTTTATGGTATCCTGTATTTGGATGGAAGCTCAATCCCATGTTTGGAGCTGCGGCCATGAGCCTTTCCAGTTTCTGCGTGGTAACCAATGCGCTGCGGTTAAACTGGTTTGATATGTACAATGCAAAGAAAGACAAAAAAGTTAAGAACGCTGTCTCCATAATACTGGAGGAAAGCGATGAAAATAAGGAGGAAAATAAAATGGAAAAGACAATGAAAATCGAAGGAATGATGTGCGGCCACTGTGAGGCCAGAGTAAAGAAGGCCCTGGAGGCTCTGGATCAGGTGGAGAGCGCGGCAGTAAGCCATGAGGCAGGAACTGCTGTAGTAACTCTGAAGAGTGACGTGGCTGATGATGTATTAAAGAAGGCAGTGGAAGATCAGGATTATAAGGTGCTGTCTGTTCAGTAATCTTTATACCGTCCGATCAGAAATGACTTTTTAATGAAATGATATTTGGAGGCAGGATGAAGCGAAAGGATTTTCATTTTCTTCATCCTGTCTTTTTGTCTGGCAGTGAAATTTCTATAAGAAAATGGTCTCCGGAAGAGCCGGATAAAAGGGCAGAACCCGCAGAAATACGAAGAAAATGGTATTGTTCCAATTTTTTAAAAATTTTTGAAAATTATTGCTTGACATTCTGCAGAAACTGTATTATACTTACGTACGTAATCGAGGCGTGGCTCAGTTTGGTAGAGCGCTGCGTTCGGGACGCAGAGGCCGCGTGTTCGAATCACGTCGCCTCGATTTTACAAGGCCAATTGGTCAAGCGGTCAAGACGACGCCCTCTCACGGCGTAAACCCGGGTTCGATTCCCGGATTGGTCATCGGCTGCTGCGTAAGCAGCAGCCTTGTTTTTACAAAAGGATAATAATTTTTAAATGCCATTGTAGCTCAGCCGGTAGAGCACTTCACTCGTAATGAAGGGGTCGCGTGTTCGAATCACGTCAATGGCTTTTTTATGCCGGAAAGCAGAGAGAGAAAACTGCTTCCGGCTTTTTCTTTGCCCAAAATCAGTTCTGGATAAAAGAACTTTTGATAGAAGGATCTCCGATGCAGACATAAAAATGAAATGATTTTTAGCCAAGGACAGGAGCAAACTCTCTGAAAAAAGAGCGGAAAAAGTACAGATTTTGCAAGAAAACAAGCAGGATTGGAGAAGGTGAAATGTTGTAATGAGGGGATGCCCATGCTATAATTTTCATATCAGGCAGAAGCGCTGGATGAAATGTTTTTGTCAGGCGTTTTGTCAGAAATTCAAAAATCAAAGGGGAGGATAACATGCACGCAATGAAAAAACGTGCCAGGCAGCTTGCGGCAGTATGGCTTGCGGCGGCGGTAGCTTTCGGCAGCACGGGGCAGGTATTCCCGGTATCTGCACAGGAAATACCGGTTGGGAAAACTGCCCGGTACACGGCTTCCGGTTCGGAGGCATCCCGTTCGGATGCGGGAAAGGAAAATGATAGGCAGGAACAGGAATCCGGAGGAACCGGCGGAAGGCAGCTTATGGATGAAGGTTCCGGCACAGCCAGGACGGCTTCTTCCAGCGAAACCGGGAGAGAGGAGATGTTTATTTCCTGGGATCTTACCGGAGCAGGGGGAACGCTGACGAATGAAGCGGGAGAAACGGTGGCAGAGCTGCAGGGTGAGAAGGGCAGCTTTGCAAACGAAGCAGGAGATATCCTGGAGGTTGACGCCTTATCCGGAAAATTTGCTCCCAATGCAGAAACTTTGCGTACACAGGTAAATGCAGGGACGAAACTTTCCGTTCCGGCAAAGGGAGACTTATGCATTTTCACGGTTACCGCGCATAATGGCTGGGGTGGGACGGAAGAGGCGGCCCTCAGCAGAGCATCTTTTGCCGGGGCAAATGCGGTTTCCCTGCTGTCCATGGAGCCAAGCGAAGAGGATGGCAGTTATCGGGATTACCAGTACCGCTGCGTGCTGGAGGAGAACGCCGACCAGCTTACGCTTACAGTGGAGGCTTCTGGAAGTATGTACCTGAAAGGTATTTCTGCGGAATACCGGCAGATGGATTCTGTCCGGGTGTACGGCGGGATTATGCTGGATGGGGTGGATGCGCTTCCAGAGGATATACAGATCGAAGCAGAAAATATGGATACCGGCGAGCAGTATTCCGGTAGCATAAAGAATAGCGGGACAGGCTATACTTACGAAATCACCGTAAAGCTGGAAGACGAAGCCAACTTCCGGCTGGATGTGTCTGATGAAAACTACCGGATACTGGAGGGGGCAGAGTTTATAACAGGGCCTGAAGATACGGAATACGAGTCGGATATTACCGTCGGGAGCAATGAAAAGTTCCCGGTGACT
>DVKS01000091.1 GCA_018715905.1 Candidatus Caccovicinus merdipullorum
CCGTCCGGAAAGTCCGCCGTGGGACAGCTCCCATTGATTGGCCTTTAAAAGAAGTTCTTCTTCCGGCATCCGGATGCCGTTTCTGGCTGCCAGTACCCTTACGATTTCCTTAAACTCCCTGGGTTCCGGCGCACCGTAATAAATAGTCACACCAAAACGGGCCACTAAAGACAGCTTCTCCTGTACCGTGTCATTGGCATGAATCTCATCATCAGACAGCTGCTTTTTATCCCGGAAGCTTTCCCGGATCAGATGGCGGCGGTTGGAGGTGGCATAGATCAGCACATTTTTCGGTTTTTTCCCAAGGCCGCCTTCGATAATGGCTTTCAGATACTTATATTCCAGTTCAAACTCTTCAAATGACAGATCATCCATGTAGATGATGAACTTGTAGTTTCTGTCCTTCACCTGCTCCAGCACATCAGAGAGCGCCTTAAACTGGTGCTTATAGACCTCAATGATCCGCAGGCCCCGGTCATAGTACTGATTCAAAATAGCCTTGATGCTGGAGGATTTTCCCGTTCCTGCATCGCCATAAAGGAGGACGTTATTGGCCTCCCGGCCCTCAATGAAGCTTTCCGTGTTCTCGATCAGTTTCTTTTTCTGCAGTTCATATCCTACCAGATCCGACAGATACACATGGTCAATGCTGGTAATGGGATCAATAAAAGCCTGTTCATCCTTCTCCAGAATCCGGAACGCTTTATTCAGTCCGAATTTCCCAACTCCGAACTCCCGGTAAAACTGGGTCACTTCCTTCTGGAAGGCTGCTGCATCCGGCGCCTGCTCCAGAGAAAGGGCAAGGGCAAGGATCCGGTCCCGGATCCGCTTATTAAAGACCCTGCCGTTTTCACTGGCCGCCTGGTAGGAAGCGATCTGCCCCCAGAGATTCTCCCCCTCCCCGTCAAGGGTGCGGATATCCTGGTCAAAAAGCTCCTTAAAAATCCGGAAATCATGAAGAGCCAGGGCATCCAGAGAGCCGCCGGCCGGCCCTGTGATCTCACAGGAGGTGCTGTAAGCGTTCTCATGATTTGCAAGGCAGAAGGCCAGAAAGCAGTGATACAGATTCCCCTGGAACCCGTAGGTAACTGCCAGCTCGATCAGCTGGTTGGCACAGGAAAACCGCTCCGGTCCCTCCTTCTTTCCGTAAAGGAGCCGTTCCATGGCAGCGAACAGCTCCTGGTATTTAAAATTTCGATAGATAATCAGTTCCTCTGTTTTCATCATGGCAATGCCTCTGCTTTATGTAATGGTTATGGCGTTTATCAGTAATTTCCCAGAATCCGCATGAATACGGCTTCGCTCTTCAGTCCCAGAAGGGCGTTCTGTACCGGCCCGTCGCTTAAAGAACCTTCGATATCCAGGAAGAACCGGTACTCCCAGTTCCGCTCCAGGATAGGCCTGGACTGAATCATCAGCATGTTTACATGGTTGTAAATAAAATGTCCCAGCATGTTGTAAAGGGCGCCGCTTACATGGGGCGTCTCAAAGCAGACGCTTACCTTTCTGGCATCCAGCCGGTACACCGGTTCCTTTCCCAGAACGATAAAGCGGGTGGTATTGGTCCGGTTATGGTTAATGGAAGGTTTTAATATCTTAAGTCCGTAGATCTCGCCGGCTTTCGGGCTGGCAATGGCCGCCTGGGTCACATCGCCGTCCGCCAGGATCCGCTTGGCCGCCCCTGCCGTATTCTCCGCCTGGATCTGCTTCCAGTCACGGTGCTCTTTTAAAAATTCACTGCACTGCATCAGTGCCTGGGGATGGGAAATCACCGTCTTTATATCAGAAAGTTCTGCATCCGGAAGGCCTAAAAGCGCATGGTTTACCGATACCTCCGTCTCCGCCACAATATAGTTATCGTATTTAAGAAGCAGGTCATAATTATCGATAACCGCTCCGGCAGAGGAATTCTCAATAGGAAGAACCGCATAGGCCGCCCGGCCCTCAGCCACTTCCTTCATGGCATCATCCCAGGCAGGAACATTGTACACATCTGCATCCCGTCCGAAAACCTGAAGGGCCGCTTCATGGCTGTAAGCGCCTTCCACACCCTGGTAAACGATACGGGCGCCGGCTGTGGGAAGGTTCTCCACCAGCTTAAAGCCTCCATCTGCCTTGTTTCCATAGCTCCCCAGCACCTGGTACTGATAACGGCGGCTTATGGTCATCATCTGGGCAAAGATCTCGCCCATGGCAATCTCTCCAAATGGCGTCTTTGCCATGGCACGGACGGAAGCTAATTTCTCCTTCTCCCGCACCGGATCGTAAATTTCTTTTCCATTCTGCATCTTATACTCGGCCACATCTGCAGTAAGCCGCATCCTCTGCTCGATCAGAGCTGCAAGCTGACTGTCTACCTGGTCGATCTGCTTTCTGATTTCCTGAAGATCTAAATTTTTCATGATGGCTGATTCTCCTGCATCTCATTTAACATCTGTATAATTACGTCCCGCACATAAGCTCCGTACTTTCTGCGGATCTGCGGCGGAAGATCTTTCAAATAAATCGGCTGTCCGTAACGGATCGCTACCTTCTTTTTCCGGATCATGGGCACATGGTTCTCAAAAATATCTGCATTTCCCACCATAGCCACCGGAATGACGGCACAGCCGCTTTTCTCCGCAATCTTTAAACTTCCTTCCCGGAAGGGGAGAAGGTCAGAAAGCTCCGGATTCCGGTTCCTGGTTCCCTCCGGAAAAATCCAGATGGAAATCCCGTTCTTTACCTTATCGATGCCCTCAAGGATCGTCTTTAACCCTTCCTTCAGATTCTTCCGATCCAGGAACAGACACTGTACATCCGTCATCCAGTCTTTCAGCAGCGGATACCGCAGCATCTCTTTTTTCGCTACAAATCCGGTCAGTCCGGGAACAGTAGTATACCCCACCAGTATATCAAAATAGCTTCTGTGATTCCCTACGTATAAAACCGCCTTATCCCTGGGAATATTCTCCCGGCCTTCCACCGTTACCTGAACGCCGGAAACCTTAAGGATCAGGCGGAACATAAACTGTACGACGGCAAGGCTCTGATGCATCTGTTTCTCCGGATCCTTCTTCTTAAGAAAACGTTCATACAGCAGTATGGGAATGCTGAGTATCAGAAATAAAATCACAATAAGCGCTACTGCCACAAACCTTATCATTTGAAACACCTCATCCATTTATTTTCGTAAAAGTCATCCTGCTGTTTTATACACAGCCCCAAAGCAATGCCAAATACCCCGCAGATAACTGCGGGGCGCCTGCTGATTCCTCGGAAACTGGTTGCTGACGCAGCCGCGCTCCGGCGCGAGTGTACGCTGGAGCACACTCTTATTTATTATAAGGGAGGAAAGTTTCAAATACAAGTCCGGTCCTGGTCTTTTTCAAACTTTTTCCAGTAATTTTACATATACCATCAGGCAGCATTCCGTCTTCTCCATAAAAGTCCGAAAGCCCGGGGCTTTACCTTCTTCCTGCTCGCGTTTCCCATAAAGAGATCCGTTCAAACAAAAGACCGGTAAAAAACCAAAGGGGGGCAAAATCCAGACGGATCAGGCCGTTTACATTGGTGGGACGGCCGCTGTAATCCCAGGGGCAGATTCCGGCCCGCTGAAGCCAGGAACCGAAAAAATACTCTGCGCCGAAAATCAGCACCATATCGATCATCCCGTGGCGGACCAGTCTCTCAGAGAAGTCGGCCCGCTTCATCTGTGGAATCCCATCCTCCAGCCACCGGTCGATCACATTCCCCACTGGTCCAAGAAGGGCTCCCAGCCCATAAATGGGAAACATCAGCAGGGATGTTTTTCCCATGAGCCTCCAGTCACGGGTCACTATGGATTCTGCCGAAGTAAAAAGGATTTCCAGGCACCATCCGGCAGCGCCGCATTTAAAAAAATTTTTTATAAGACTGTTTCTTCTCCATATGTTTTCCATGTTCTTATTATGCATCGGCCTTTTCAGATTATACATGGAAAAACAAAGGAAGCGGCTCCTTACAAAAGAGGAGACAGAAGACGGCAGAACTGCTCTTTTCCACGGATTAAGAGAGAACGCTTCCGATAGTCCTCCAGTGTAATTTCCCGACAGTGGGCAAGATCATCCAGAAAGGCCTGCTCCAGCCGCTCCGTGGCAGCCTCGTCATAGATCACCGCGTTTACTTCGAAATTCAGTTCGAAGCTGCGGATATCCATATTGGCCGTGCCGTAGCAGCTTACCATTCCGTCCACGGTAATCCCCTTTGCATGAAGGAAACCGTTTTCATAGATATAGCACCGTCCTCCTGCCTGGATCAGATCACCTGCATAAGAATACGTGGCCCAGTAGACAAAGGGATGATCCGGTTTGCAGGGAATCATCAGCCGTACATCCACCCCGGAGGAAGCTGCGATCCGCAGAGCCGACATAACTGCGTCATCCGGGACAAAATACGGTGTCTGGATGTAAATATGGTCCTTGGCCTTGTGGAACAGTTCCAGATAATTATCCCGGATGGTCCTGGTTCTGGTATCCGGCCCGCTGCTGATGATCTGAATTCCGATCTTCGGATCTTCATTCATGTACCCAGGATCGGCCCACGGTGTTTTCCCGTCTGCGCCAAGTTCTTCCTGCATCTCTTTTTTAAAGGCTTCTTCATCCTGGATTTTCCCATCCTCTTCGTCTCCAAAATATTCACTGCGCAGAAAAAGGTTCTCATGGGCCGCGTAATTCCAGTCCAGGGCAAACCGGATCTGAAGCGCCAGAGCGGCATCCCCCCGGATCTTAAGATGCGTATCTCTCCAGTAGCCGAATCCCGGATCTTTGGAGATATATTCTTTTCCGATATTAAAGCCCCCCACATATCCCAGTTTTCCGTCAATGACAACGATCTTTCTGTGGTTCCGGTAGTTGATCCGCAGCTGGAGCCGTCCAAGAAACGGCGGAAAGAACACCGCCACTTTTACTCCCGCCTGCCTTAACTGCCTCCATTTTCGCTTCGGCATAAAACGCCCGCCCATACCGTCGGCCAGCACCCGGACCTCCACCCCTTCTTTCACTTTCTCCGTAAGGATGGGGATAATGGAATCAAAAACCTGATCATTTTTAATGATATAATACTGGAGATGAATATGATGCCGGGCCTTCCTAAGCTCCAGGCGCAGATCTGCGAATTTCTTTTCGCCGTCAGTAAAGATTTCCAGCTCGTTTCGAATGGTAAGAACCGAACCGGAATTTTCCAGATTATAAAGAACCAGGTTTCCGAAATCTCTGAGAACCGGATCATTTTCCTGCACCTGGTGATATTCCCGGATGACCTCCTCCTGGCTCCGTATAGGATAACGCAGCCGGTCTTCAATCTCTTTTACCCGGAACATCCTGCTCTTCCGGTAATCCTGTCCGAACAGCAGGTAAAACAAAACACCGAAAACCGGAATGAAATTCAGCGCAAACAGCCATGTCCAGACGCTTTTCGGGTCTCTCCTCTGAAAAAAGATAATGGCAATGCTGAAAAACAGGTTAATGTACCACACATGGTCCAGCACCCATTCCCATGCAAACGCCATATCCTGTCCAAATGCTTCCAAAACAGCCATGTACTTCCCCCTTTTCCTGATTCCTTTGAAAATACAGTGCCGCCCACCAGCGGATCATTTGATGCAGGTATCATATCATAAATCAATATGGCTGTCAAAACACAGAAAAATCCAGAATCCCCGGATCGGGGATAGATCTTGCAAAACTTGCGGTTCTGTGCTACCCTCTTGAAAAAAGAAGTCCTGCGGCCGGAATTCCTGTCCGTGCCGCCTCAGAAGGATTAAAGAAACGGAGCCCTGTTATTTATGATGAAAAAAATTCTTATGATCGCCACTGGCGGCACTATCGCCTGCTGCCGCAGCGATGCCGGCCTTACTCCCCTTTTATCCTGCCAGGAATTAATTGACTACGTTCCCGCTTCCCGCAGTTTCTGTCAGGTAACGGGAATCCAGGCCTTTAATATTGACAGCACCAATATGGAACCGGAACACTGGCTGACTATAGCCGGCCTGATCGAAGAACATTATGAGAAATACGACGGCTTTGTGATCTGCCACGGCACAGATACCATGGCCTACACAGCCGCCGCACTCTCCTATCTGGTCCAGAATTCCCCCAAACCCATCGTCATCACCGGCGCCCAGAAACCCATTGATATGGAAATCACCGATGCCAAAACAAACCTTTTGGACAGCCTTCGCTTCGCATCCTGCCCAAGAGCCCACGGCGTCGCAATCGTCTTTGACGGAAAGGTAATCGCCGGAACCCGCGGAAAAAAGGAACGGACCAAAAGCTACAATGCCTTCTCCAGCATTAACTTTCCCTATATTGCTGTTATCCAGGAGGAACACATTCTTTTTTATCTGGATGATAAGGATCGGTGCACCGGCCCCGTATCCTTCTGCCGCACCCTGAATCCCAAAGTAGGCCTTTTAAAGCTGATTCCCTCCTCCAGCGCCGACCTTCTGGACTACATGGCCGGACGGTATGACGGCGTCATCATTGAATCTTTCGGTGTCGGCGGCCTTCCATCTTATAAATCCGGCGATTTCCGCCAGTCCATATCCCGCTGGATCGGCCTTGGGAAAACCGTAGTCATGACCACCCAGGTAACAAATGAAGGCAGCAATATGTCCATCTACGAAGTCGGCAAAAATATCAAAGAAGAATTCGGCCTTCTGGAAGCTTACGATATGACTCTGGAGGCCGCCGTCACAAAGCTCATGTGGATCCTGGGCCGGACAAAAGACCCGGAAGAAATCCGTCGGCTGTTTTATAAAACCATCAATCACGATATCCTGTGGCACGGTTAAACACCGGACCTTCCGATCCGGCAGCCGCTTTTTGCAGATGCAAACCCGTAAAGTTTCTCCTGTGAAACAAAAAAACAGCCGGCTTTCCTGCTCCATATTTAACAGAACCATTGCATTCTGCAATATGGAGCAGGAAAACCAGCCGTGCCGGATATTCTCATCCCCGGTTACTCGCCGATGGACTTATATTCAATTCCGCTTACCGCGCCTTTCTTTGTATAGAAGGCAAGAATTCCCTCATCAGAAACATATTGATACTTTCCGTTCTCCTCCGTGTAATCATCTCCGTAGGCTTCCTTCATCTCATCAATGGTGGAACCGATATGGATGCCCTCAGGAGTAACCGTCTCTTCATTCAGGAACCATATGGACTTTATATAATCGCTGCCTCCCGAAGGATAGGTAGACAATTCAAATCCATCGTAGGTAAATACTTTTTCTTTTCCCTGGTGGCTGCTGCTCTGCGCTTCGTAATAACTCTCTGCCTTTCCTAACTGCTCCAGCACCTCCGAAGCGTCCTGGTCCATGGAAATCTCCACGCCCGCATCCGTCTCAAAGGTATAAGCCCAGCCGGTAACCGCGAAAGCCTGGCAGAAACAAAGCAACAGCGAACAGAGGATGCATAATCTGCCGATTCGCCTTTTCATTCTGATCTCTCCTATTCTTAATCTCCCCCGAAGAAAAACCGGGGGTACAGAACGTACTTCTCTTTCCATTTTTAATATAACACGGCGATACCGGCTTTTCAAGGGACAAAGATATTACAAATCTTACAATTCCCTGACATTCGCCCACGGGCACAATTCAGCGTTTTTCAATTTCCATGATCATATCCACCCGGCGTTTGTGACGGCCGCCCTCAAATTCAGCTGCCAGCCATTCATCTACAATCATCTTTGCCAGTTCCGTTCCCACCACTCTGGCGCCAAATGCCAGAATGTTGGTATCGTTGTGCATCCTGGAGAGTTTCGCACTGTACGGTTCACTGCAGACGCAGGCCCGCACCCCTTTTACTTTATTGGCAGCCAGAGAGATTCCCACGCCGGTGCCGCAGATCAGAATCCCCAGATCCGCTTCCCCAGATGCCACCATCTTTCCTGCCCGTTCGCCAAAAACAGGATAATCGCAGCTTTCCGGAGAATTGGTTCCGATATCAATAACCTGATAGCCTTTTTCTTCCAGGTGGGCCAGAATCTCCTTTTTCATATCCACCGCACTGTGGTCATTTGCCAAAACAATCTTCATGTTTCCTTTCCTTTCCCGTCAAAAATCTTCTGAAGCCGGTCCAGACGCGATACCGATGACCGCAGAAGAAGGTCCGCCGCAGTCAGCGCCGCCATGGTTTCCACCACCACCACAGCTCTGGGAACAATAACCGGATCATGGCGTCCCTTAATCTCCAGTTCGCATTCTTCTCCCTGGCGCGTAACGCTTTTCTGCACTCTGGAAATGGAGGGGGTAGGCTTAATGGCTGCCCGGAATACCACCGGCGCCCCGTCGCTGATTCCTCCCAGAACACCACCTGCATGATTGGAAGTCTTCCGGATCCGTCCCTCCGGTCCCAGACAAAAGCCGTCATTATCCTGGCTTCCTTTGAGTGCTGCGGCCCCAAACCCTTCTCCGATCTCAAAGCCCTTCACTCCGCCGATAGACAGGATGGCCTTTGCCAGACAAGCATCCAGCTTATCAAATACCGGGTCTCCCACTCCTGCGGGAAGGCCGGTAATCACGCACTCGATTACACCGCCGGCAGAATCCTTCTCTGCCATAACTTCATTTAAATACGCTTCTGCCTCTTTGGCCGCCTGTTGATCCGGCATATAAAGGGAGTTCTTCCACATTTCTTCCAGCTGAAAACGTTCCGGCGCCACCTGAATCTCCCCGATGGAACGGGTGTATGCCTGAACCCGGACGCCGAAAGCTTCCAGAAGCCGGGCTGCCACCGCACCGCCGGCGACCCGGCCTGCAGTCTCGCGGCCGGATGAGCGGCCGCCGCCCCGGTAATCCCGGAAGCCAAATTTCTGATCAAAGGTATAGTCTGCGTGTCCCGGACGATATACGTCCATAATATCGCTGTAATCCCTGGAACGCTGATCCTGATTGCGGATTTCCATAGCTATGGGCGTTCCCGTAGTTTTTCCCTCAAATACGCCGGAAAGGATCTCCACCTGGTCCCCTTCCTGGCGCTTGGTGGTGAATCGTCCCTGTCCCGGTCTGCGCCGGTCCAGATACCGCTGTATATGGTCCTCTGTCAGGGGAAGCCCCGCCGGGCATCCATCCACAGTAACACCGATGCCCTTCCCGTGGCTCTCCCCCCAGGTCATGATCTGAAATAATGTTCCGTATACTGAACCGGCCATATCATTCTCCTTCCGTCACTGTAAAAGTCCTGCCGTCCAACAGCAGCATCAATCCGATACTTTTACGATCGCGCAGCAGTTGGGTTCATTTACCTTTACTTCCCTGCCGCACATAACCAGAAGGCCCTTCTCATAATCTACGGAAAAGAACGTAATGGTGCCGCTCTCATGATTTAAACAGGCCACATGTTTCTCATCGGGGAAAACAGCCACATCCTTGGGATAATCGCCGCTGACCGGCAGACAGCAAAGCAGTTCCAGAAGACCGGTTTCCTTATCTCTGCGGAAAATGCTTAATGCATTGTCGCCTGCATTGGTACAATATACATACTGGTTATCGGGATCCGGTGAAAGCCGCATGGCACATGCTGCAGTCAGTTCGGAATATCTCTTATCCCCGATGGTGGAGATGGTCTGAATCTTCTCAATCTTCGGTGCCCGCTCTCCGGTCTCGTAGGTATAAACATCGATCACATTTTTCAGCTCATACATCAGATACATAAACCGTCCGTCATTGCTGAAGCGGAAATGGCGGGGCGCAGACTCTCTCTCGCAGCGGACCGCGTCCACCTGCACCAGCTTCTCCTCGTCAAACCGATAAATACTTACCTGGTCGATTCCCAGATCCGCACAGGCTACAAAACGCTTGTCCGGGGTCAGACGGGTGCAGCTTACATGTGGCCGGAAGTTCCGCTCTGCCACGGAACCGTAGCCTTTATGGAATACGCCGTCCACGATTCTTCCTACAGAACCATCCTTATTCAATCGGAGAATGGTGGCCTTTCCATCATGATAGCCGGATACAAATACATAGCGGTCATCCACATCCGTAGAAAGATGACAGCCGCGCATTCCCTTGATTTTCGCGCTGTTTAACCGGGACAGGCTTCCATTTTCCAGGATCCGGAAAGATACCACGCCCTCATCCGCGATGGAATACAGGTTCTTTCCGTTATGGGATACAGTAACGTAGGAGGAATTATCCACCTCCATCTCACACCGTTCTTTAAAAATGCCCTTCTCTACATCTACGTCATATACGGTAATGCCTTTTGCTTTTCCCGTGTAGGAATAGGATCCTACGTAAGCCATATATTTCCCATTCATAACCAATAAAATCCTCCTCGATGACCGTATTATCAAAGTTAAGCCTATCATATCACAAAATCGTCTTTTTGTTAACAAGAAAATCCGGCCATCGAAAGAATATCTGAACAGCTCTTTTCATTAATATCTGGAAAGTGTATTTCAGATATTGACACCTTAGTGGTTTCGAGTATAATAAGAGAGGTTTGTTTAAAAATACTAAACTTTAAGATTATTTTTACGATACCGAGACATCTCCGGAATCCTTGTCTTTTATCTCCGGCTGACATACGGTACGAAAGGAGGATCTTATGAAGATCGGCGCAAAGATCCGGGAGCTTCGCATCTTAAAAGGCCTGACCCAGGAGGAACTGGCCGACCGGGCGGAACTTTCCAAGGGCTTTATCTCACAGGTAGAGCGGGATCTGACTTCCCCGTCCATTGCCACGCTAATGGATATCCTGCAGTGTCTTGGCACCACCATCGGCGAATTTTTTAATGAAGCGCCGGAAGAGCAGATCGTCTTCGGCAGACAGGATTACTTTGAAAAAACCGATGCCGACTGCAGGAACAACATAAAATGGATCATCCCAAATGCCCAGAAAAACGTAATGGAACCCATCCTTCTGACTCTGGAGGCCGGCGGCTCCACCTATCCGGATAATCCCCACGAAGGGGAAGAGTTTGGCTATGTCCTGTCCGGCTCTCTCTCCATTCATCTGGGGAACCGGGTCTACAAGGCAAAAAAGGGAGAATCTTTTTATTATACCCCGGACAGGAAACATTACCTGACCAGCAAAAGCGGCGCTTCCATACTCTGGGTCAGCGCTCCGCCAAGTTTCTAACCGGATGTGCCGCCTGCCCGGCGGCGGATTTTCACACACAGTAAGGAGGAACGGCTATGAATCAGCCACTTATTGATCTGCAGCATATCTCAAAAAGCTTTGACGGCGCCATGGTCCTGGATGACTTATGTCTCACCGTAAAGGAAAACAGCTTTGTTACCCTTCTGGGGCCCAGCGGCTGCGGCAAGACCACTACCCTGCGCATCATCGGCGGCTTTGAGTCTCCGGACCAGGGCAAGGTGATCTTCGATGGCCAGGACATTACCCATCTTCCGGCCAATAAACGGCCGTTAAACACCGTATTCCAGAAATACGCCCTGTTCACCCACATGACCATTGCGGAAAATATCGCATTCGGCTTAAAGATCAAGAACAAGTCAAAATCTTATATCCAGGACAAGATCAAGTATGCTCTGAAATTAGTAAATCTGGAAGGATACGAAAACCGTTCCGTAGATTCTTTATCCGGCGGCCAGCAGCAGCGCATCGCCATCGCCAGAGCCATCGTTAATGAGCCCCGCCTTCTTCTTTTGGATGAGCCTCTGGGCGCTCTGGACCTGAAACTTCGCCAGGACATGCAGTATGAACTGATCCGGCTCAAAAATGAGCTGGGCATCACCTTTATTTACGTAACCCACGATCAGGAGGAGGCACTTACCATGTCTGATACCATCGTGGTTATGAATCAGGGCTACATCCAGCAGATGGGTACGCCGGAAAGCATCTACAATGAGCCGGAAAACGCTTTCGTAGCCGACTTTATCGGCGACAGCAACATCGTCCCCGGCATCATGATCCGGGATGAGCTGGTGGAAATCTTCGGCACCCGTTTTGCCTGTGTAGACAAAGGCTTTGGAAACAATACTCCGGTGGATGTGGTGATCCGCCCTGAGGATATCGATCTGGTGGAACCGGGCCAGGGAACGTTATCCGGCGTAGTGACCCATCTGATCTTCAAAGGAGTTCATTATGAGATGGAAGTTACCACACCGGACGGCTTTGAGTGGCTGGTCCATTCTACGGATCTGTTCCCGGTGGGAAAGAAAGTAGACATCCACGTAGATCCCTTTGATATCCAGATCATGAACAAGCCGGCATCAGAGGATGAGGAGGCCATAGGAGTCAATGAGTAAGAAATTATTAGCGGGACCGTACCTTATCTGGATGATCGGCTTTACCATCATCCCTCTGGCGTTAGTGGTTTACTACGGCCTTACGGACCGGACCGGCGCCTTTACCCTGGAAAACATCCTGGCCATCGCCACCGCCGAGCATGCCAAGGCTCTGTGGCTTTCCTTAGGGCTTTCCCTGGCGGCTACGGTGATCTGCCTTCTTCTGGCCTACCCGCTGGCCATGATACTGCGCTCACGGGGCCAGGGAGCAGCCGGATTTATGGTTTTTATCTTTATTCTTCCCATGTGGATGAATTTCCTGCTGCGCACCCTAGCCTGGCAGACCCTTTTGGAAAAAAGCGGCGTGATCAACGGCATTCTCTCTGCCCTGCATCTGCCCACTCAGAATCTGATCAATACAGGCGGAGCCATTATCCTGGGCATGGTTTATAATTTCCTGCCCTTTATGGTTCTTCCTATTTACAATGTGCTGTCCAAGATCGATGACAACACCATAAATGCAGCCCGGGACCTGGGAGCCAATTCTTTCCAGACCTTCTGGTACGTGCTGCTTCCCTTAAGCGTGCCCGGCATCATCAGCGGCATCACCATGGTATTCGTTCCGGCCCTTACCACCTTTGTCATCAGCAATCTGCTGGGCGGAAGCAAGATCCTGCTGATCGGAAACGTAATCGAGCAGGAATTTACCAAGGGAAGCAACTGGAATCTGGGTTCCGGCCTTTCCCTGGTCATGATGGTCTTTATCCTGATCAGCATGGCCCTTCTGGCAAAATATGATAAAAACGGGGAGGGAAATACATTCTGATGAAACGAAAAATCGAATCGCTCCGGAAGATCCTGGCGGACTTTTATCTGGTCCTTATTCTGATCTTTCTGTATGCCCCGATCCTGACCATGATGGTCCTGTCCTTTAACACTTCCAAGTCAAGGACCCAGTGGGGCGGATTTACCTTAAGCTGGTACCAGCAGATGCTGTCGGATCCGGATATCCTGGCAGCCCTGTCCAATACCCTGTTAATCGCCTTTGTATCAGCTCTGGCGGCCTGCATCCTGGGTACGGCGGCGGCCATTGCCATCAACAGCATGAAGCCTGTAAGCCGCACCATTATCATGGGCATCACCAACATTCCCATGCTGAATGCAGATATCGTTACCGGCATTTCCCTGATGCTTGCCTTTATTGCCTTCGGCATTTCCCTGGGCTTTAAGACCATCCTGATCGCACATATCACCTTTAACATACCGTATGTGATCTTAAGCGTCATGCCGAAATTAAAGCAGACCGACAAAAGCACTTACGAGGCGGCTCTGGATCTGGGTGCGTCTCCCCTGTATGCCTTCTTCAAGGTGGTGTTCCCGGACATCCTGCCGGGAATCCTTTCCGGATTCCTCCTGGCCTTTACCATGTCCCTGGATGATTTTATTATCACTCACTTTACCCGGGGCGCAGGCATCAATACTCTGTCCACCCTGATCTACAGCCAGGTGCGGCGGGGCATCCAACCCTCCATGTACGCCCTTTCCTCAGTGATCTTTTTAACAGTGCTGGTGCTTCTTCTGATCGCCAATTACCGGCCCAAAGAAAAAAAGCCCGTTCCCGGAAGCGCTCCTTCCAACGGATCTTTGGGCGGCACAGGAAAAGATCCCTCCCGCCTTCCCCGGCAGATCCAGAAATGGGCCATGGGTGCAGCCGCTGTTTTTATTGCTGCTTCCGTAACCTGGGTCACCTGGAAAAATTATTCTGTCAGCCATACCGAAGAACTTTACGTTTACAACTGGGGCGATTACATTGATGATGAAGTGGTCGCGATGTTTGAAGAAGAAACCGGCATCAAGGTTACTTATGATATGTTTGAAACCAATGAAGAAATGTATCCGGTAATCGAAGCCGGGGCCGTTACCTACGATGTGGTATGTCCCTCAGACTATATGATCCAGAAAATGATCGAAAACGATATGCTGGCCGAAATCAACTTTGAAAATGTCCCCAATATCAGCCAGATCAATCCGGAATACATGGAAATGTCCCGTTCCTTTGATCCGGAAAACCGATATTCCGTTCCCTACTGCTGGGGCACGGTAGGCATCCTGTATAATACAAAGCGTTTGGAAGAGCTGGGGGTAGAACCGCCCAAAAGCTGGATGGATCTGTGGGATCCGGCTTTAAAAGGCGAAATCCTGATGCAGGACAGCGTGCGCGATGCCTTCATGGTGGCTTTAAAGGGCCTTGGCTATTCCATGAACACCATCGATGAAAAGGAGCTGCAGCAGGCGAAGGATCTTTTAATCCAGCAAAAGCCCCTGGTGCAGGCCTACGTCATTGACCAGGTGCGGGATAAGATGATCGGCGGCGAGGCGGCCGTAGGCGTCATCTATTCCGGCGAGATGCTTTATATTCAGGAAGAGGTAAAGAACCTGGGGCTGGATTACTCTCTGGAGTACGTAGTACCGGAAGAAGGCACCAATCTCTGGCTTGACTCCTGGGTGATCCCGAAAAACGCCCAAAACAAGGAAAATGCAGAGAAATGGATCAACTTCCTCTGCCGCCCGGACATCGCCCTGCGCAATTTCGAATACATCACCTACTCCACGCCAAATCAAGGGGCATTCGACCTTCTGGATCCGGAGATCCAGGAAAACAAGGCGGTCTTCCCGGATCTGGACAGCCTGGAAAACAGTGAAGTGTACCGGTATCTGGGTGATGAGGAGGAGGGTGTCTACAACGCACTCTGGAAAGAAGTAAAATCAAGATAACACAGAAAACAACGGATCCTGTGATGCCAAAAGAGCGGTTCCTTCCGGGGATTATCCCCGGGAAAGAACCGCTCTTTTTTCTTTGTTTTTATGGAGCCGGTAAAGTTCTTCTGCCCCAATTACCGCCGCCAGAAGACCGCTTAAGATATTGCTGACTGCCATGACGATTCCGGCACTTTCATTGCCTAACTGAGTAAAATTCTGCAGGCCCCATAAAACCGGCACGCGGAAAACGAAAACCCGGCAGAAATTCATAAAAAGTGTGATCTTTGTCCTGCCAAAGCCGTAAAGAAGGCTTAAAACCGATGCATTGACCCCCAGAGGAATGGCTCCCATGGCTTCATAGCGGTAAATGTTCCGGATCATGGCTGCAAATTCCTCGTTGTCCCCGGCAAAGAAGCGGGACAGCGGATCCAGGAACACCAGAGAAAAACTCATAAGCACCAGTCCGATAAGACAGTTGATAAAAAGGATCCAGCGAAAAGCCGATACGGCCCGCTCCGGTTTTCCGCCCCCCAGATTCTGGCTGATAATGGCAGAACCGCCCTCCTGGAACCCGTTCTGGGGCATGGTGGTGATGCCGCCGATGCTGTTTGAGATGCCCAGCGCGCCCACAGTCCAGGAACCGTAGACAGCACTCATGGAATTCACCACCACCTTTCCCAGGGAAAACGCGATCTTTTCCGCAATCACCGGAAAGGATAAAAAGAGCATGGGCTTTACCACTTCCCGGCGGAACGATATGGCCTTTAAGGAAAAACCGAAGGCATTGCCGCTTACATTCATATTCCGGATGGCCGCCGCCAGAAGAAGGCTCTGGGAGAGAATGGTGGCCAGGGAGATCATATTGATCCCTCCGTTTAAACCGTAAACAAACCATGCTGTCAGACTCAGCTTCACAGCAATAACCCCCATATTCAGGCACAGAATCCTTCTGGAATTCCCCCTCGCCCGCTCAATGGCAATATATACATTATTAAAAAAGGTAATGATCAGGCCAAACAGTTCCAGCACAAAGTATGTGCTCCCCTCTGCGATGAATTCCTCCGGCGTATTCATCAGGCGCAGAAACCAGGGCGTCACCGGCGCCAGGAAGAGAAAAAGCCCGCCGCCTAACAGGGCGCACATGGCAAACATGGTGCTGACTCTTCGCTTAACCAGTTCAAAATCCCCGGCGCCATAGGCTTCGCTGACTTTTATGCTGGCTCCCACCGCCAGGCCCCCGCCCAGAGCCGACAGCATGATATTGATTTGGGAAAGATACGCTACTGCCGAAACTGCCGATGCGCCGATATGAGAGGCCATCATGGTGTCCATCAGTTTAAACAGCTGGTTTAAGCTCTGATAAAGTGCCAACGGAAAGCAGACAGAAAACACCACCTTCCCCATCGGCGCATTCAGGGAAAACTCCCGAAACCGCGCATCCTTTTTCGATAAAACTGCCTTCATCCTCTGTCCCCTTTCGCCCCGCTTCCCGGCACAGCTTAAGCCGGCCTGCAGGGACATTCTGCATGTAAAAGTCATGGTCTATGGTACATCAAAAAAGAAAGAATTTCTACGGTTTTTCTGTATATCTCCTTCTTTTTTACAGATTTTTTGCACTTTTCTCCGGACAGACAGAAAGCCTGCCGGCGGCAGGCTTTCATGACTGGTTGTCACGCTCGAAAAAGTTCAGGCAATTCCTTCTATCCTGGAATCCCCTTTTGCATTACAATGACATTATACTTTCAACATTTGAAATTATCGCGTTTTTATGAACACAAAGCATCTAATTGTGCATCTTTTTATCGTTTTTTTGTTTTTTCTCTGTTTTTTTCTTGACTTTTGTTAATAGATTTTTCATAATCAAAACAGAATCTTTTTAGACGCTTCTTTTTTAAAGGCAGGTGAACAAACCGAATGGACAAAGAAATCCAGCTGGAAGAATTCGAAAATTATCTGAAATTTCAGAACATGTCGGAGAATACCATACGTTCGTATCTTTATGCCATCCGCCAGTATTATAAACTGTTTCCGGAGCTGACCTACTCCAATCTTCAGCTCTACAAGCTTTACCTTCTGGAGCACTACAAGCCCCAGACAGTAAATCTGCGGATCCATGCGCTGAACTGCTTCCTGAATTATTCCGAG
>DVKS01000011.1 GCA_018715905.1 Candidatus Caccovicinus merdipullorum
TGACCGTCTTCAGGACGGAAAGCCAAGGGAACTGCACCTTCAGAAGAGCATCGATGTGATTAAATGCCCTTACGAAGAGGCTGCCCCGGATTTCCACACAGAATCCGGCCAGGGCTTTACTTCCACCCGTCTGGTAACCTGCCCCTTTTATACCGTCACCAGAATGCAGGTTTCCGGGGAGGCTGTATTCTCCCAGGATCAGCCCTTCCAGATGATCAGCGTATTTGAGGGCGAAGGAACCTTTGACGGAAAACCGGTGAAAAAGGGAATGAACTTCATTATCCCGGCCGGTTACGGCAGCTATACGGTAAAGGGTGACCTGGAATTTATGGTATCGGGCGTTAAATAATGAATGTAAAAAGGAGGGGCTTTCATCCCTCCTTTTTGTGTCTGTATTCCTGTCTTTTGTTCGTCCCGGCTACAGCTGATACGGCGTTGTCTGATATACATAGAAGTTCAGCCAGTTGCTGTAAAGGGTATTTCCCGTATTCCGCCAGCTTAAGATCGGATGCTCGCAGGGGTCGTCATCCGGATAGTAGTTGCAGGGAATGGCCGGATTCATGCCCTTGCTCAGATCCCGGTAATATTCGTTATTCAGGGTCATCCGGTCATATTCCGGATGGCCCTGGACGAAGATCTGGCGGCCGTCCCGGCTCATTACCAGAAATACGCCGGCCTCATCGGATTCTGCCAGAATAACCAGATCCGGATGCTTTGCAATATCCTCCCGCCGCACCTCGGTAAACCGGGAATGAGGCGCCATGAAATAATCGTTGAAGCTTCGCACCAGCGGCACTTTCCGGTCCAGAACCCGATGCTCGTAAATGCCGGAAAGCTTGGTCTTTCTGGGATATTTGCAGATTCCGTAGTGATAATAAAGGCCGGCCTGTGCTCCCCAGCAGATATGCATTGTGGAAGTCACATGGGTCTTGCTCCACTCCATGATCATCTTCAGCTCTTCCCAGTAATTCACTTCTTCAAATTCCAGATTTTCCACCGGCGCGCCGGTAATGATCATCCCGTCATACCGTTTGTGGCGGATATCCTGAAACGTGACGTAAAATTTATTCAGATGGCTCATGGATGTGTTTTTTGACACATGGGTAGCCACCATAAGAAAGGTGCAGTCTACCTGAAGCGGCGTATTGGAAAGAGCCCGCAGAAGCTGCGTCTCCGTATCCTCTTTGATGGGCATCAGATTCAGGATCAGGATCTCCAGCGGACGGATGTCCTGTCTGAGCGCCCGGTCTTCATCCATGGTAAATATATTCTCCGACTCCAGCACCGCCTTTGCCGGCAGATCTTTCTGTACTTTTATGGGCATAGTATTCCTTCCTCCTTACCGGCTTTCTGCCTGGCCGGCTGCTTCCTTTTCTTCCTCCACAAGCTTAAGAAAATCCGCCTCTGAAAGAATAGGGATCCCCAGCTCTTTGGCCTTCTTGTTCTTCGATGAGCTGCTGGCGGTATCATTGTTAATCAGGTAACTGGTCTTGGCAGAGACGGAGCCGGCGGCCTTTCCGCCCAGACTCTCAATCAGCTCCTGAAGCTCCTTCCGGTTTGAAAAATGCTCCAAAGATCCGGTAATGACAAAGGTCTTTCCCTGGAAGATTCCTGCCTCGTCGGAAACCGTCTCCTTCTGAATATCCAGGACCTGAAGGAGATGATCCAGCTGCCGGTTGTTTTTCTCCTGGCTGAAATAATCAATCCAGGCCCTGGCAAGGACCTCCCCGATGCCGTCTGCAGAGACAAGTTCTTCCATAGTGGCTTTCCGCATGGCATCCAGATCATAGCAAAACTGCCGGCAGAGAACCTTTGCATTTGCCAGACCGATTCCGGCGATACCCAGGCCGTAGATCAGCCGCGGAAGGGTGGTATGCGATGCCCGCTTCAGGGAATTCATCAGGTTCTCATAGGATTTTTCACCGAATCCTTCCATTTCCACAATGGCATCTCTGTGTTTATCCAGGGCAAAAATATCGGCAAATTCGTGGATAAAGCCGGCGCCGATAAATTTCTCCAGGGTGGCCTCGGAAAGGCCGTCCACATTCAGGGCATCCCGGCTGACAAAAAGAGTAAAACTCTTGATCTTCTTTGCCTGGCAGTCCGGATTTGTGCAGTAAAGAGAACGCACATCCTCCACCTGCCGGATCTCAGTGGCTCCCCCGCAGACCGGACAGATCTTGGGAATGGCAATGGATGCGCTGCGGGTTAAATTATCTGCAATCTGCGGGATAATCATATTGGCCTTGTAAACGGTGATCCGGTCTCCCTCTCCCAGTTCCAGCGCTTCCATAATGCTGATATTGTGGACGCTGGCGCGGCTGACGGTAGTGCCTTCCAGTTCCACCGGCTCAAATACCGCCACCGGATTAATCAGGCCAGTCCGGGAAGGGCTCCATTCAATATAATCAAGGCGGGTTTCCCGAACCTCATCCGCCCACTTAAATGCAATGGAATTGCGGGGAAACTTTGCCGTCCGTCCTAAGGATTCCCCGTAGGCAATGTCATCCAGCAAAAGAACCAGGCCGTCTGACGGAATATCGCTGTCACTGATCCGGCCGGCAAAATCTTCCACTGCTTCTTTCACATTATCCCGGTTTACCCGGACGTACTCCACTACGTCAAATCCCTGACTTTTCAGCCAGATAAACTGCTTTTCTCGGCTGTTTTCAAAATCCAGTCCCTCTGCCCGCACCAGCATAAAGGCCAGAAAACGGACATTCCTCTGAGCCGTGATCTGGCTGTTTAACTGCCGCACGGACCCGCTGCACAGATTTCTGGGATTCTTATAGCGGGCATCCACATCCTCGATCTCTTCATTGATCCGCCGAAAATCCGAATAGCGGATCACCGCCTCGCCCCGCAGAACCAGCTGCCCCTTAAATCCGATATTTAAGGGAATATTGGCAAATACACGGGCATTGGGCGTGATCACCTCGCCGATCTCGCCGTTTCCTCTGGTAACGGCTTTTGCCAGACGACCGTCTTCGTAAGTAAGGACAATGGTCAGTCCATCCATCTTCCAGGAAAGAAGCCCTTCCTGATCTCCCAGCCATTCTGCCAGATCGTCTGGGCTTTTCGTCTTGTCCAGGGAAAGCATGGGAGACTCGTGAGCCTCCTTCGGCAGCTCGCTTAAAACCTGGTATCCCACTTTCTGTGTGGGGCTTCCCGATAGAATCACTCCGGTCTCTTTTTCCAGGGCTGCCAGCTCATCATAAAGCCGGTCATACTCAAAATTGCTCATAATCTCCCGGTCTTCCTGATAATAGGCACGCCCTGCCTTGGAAAGGACCTCTGCCAGTTCTTTCATCCGAAGGATTTTTTCATTCATAATCTGCCTCCTTGTTTCTTTCCCTTCCATTTTCCATCCGGCTCCGGTAAGGCTGGTTTGTAGCCCCGCTTTCCTTTAAAAGCCGTGTCATCTCGCGGTATTCTTCCTGTGTCATCTTCCTCCAGGCGCCTGTCTTTAAACTGCCCAGATGGATATTCATGATCCGCACACGCTTCAGACGGACGACCTGATATCCCAGTGCCTGGCACATCCGGCGGATCTGCCGGTTAAGGCCCTGGGTTAAAATAATGCGGAAGCTTTTTTCACCCTCCTGTTTCAGGCGGCACGGTCTGGTGGTCTGCTTTAATTCTTCCAGCCAGATTCCCTTTTCCATGGCCCGGCAGAATTCCTTCGTCACCGGCCGGTCCACAGAAACCAGATATTCCTTTTCATGGGCATTTCCGCTGCGCATGATCTTATTCACCAGATCCCCCTGATTCGTCATAAGGATCAGGCCCTCCGAATCTTTGTCAAGACGTCCCACCGGATAAACCCGGCTGGGATACTTCACCATATCCACAATGGTTTCCGCCCGGTCCTTGTGGGAGGTGGTGCAGACGATCCCTCTGGGCTTATTTACCACAAGCCATACCGGTTGGGCCCTGCCTTTTCCGTCCTTTCCGGAAATGATTTTTCCGCAGCAGACCACCTTCTGTTCCGGACGGATCTTCTGCCCGGGGACTGCGCATTTTCCATCTACAGTTACCTCTCCGCCCTCGATCAGCCGGTCTGCCTCCCGTCTGGAGCAGACCCCCATATCTGCCAGATATTTATTTAAACGAATCCATTCTTCCCGGTTCATTCCGCCGCTCTGTTCAGGCATCTTTCCCCTCCGGATTCCTTTCGGCAAGAATCTGCCGGCGGCGTTCTTCCGGCTCAGACATAATCAGCATGGCATCGCCGAAAGAAAAGAAACGATAGCGCTCCCGGACAGCTTCTTCATAAGCGGAAAGCACATGCTCCCTGCCTGCCAGGGCAGAAACCAGCATCACAAGGGTGGATTCCGGCAGATGGAAATTCGTGATCAGCGCATCCAGGATCTTAAACCGGTAGCCAGGATAAATGAAGATATCCGTCCAGCCGCTTCCTGCCTTCAGATATCCGTTCTCATCAGCTGCAGATTCGATGGTGCGGCAGCTGGTGGTGCCTACGCAGATAATTTTTCCGCCTGCTGCCTTTGTCTCATTAATCTTTCTGGCTTCCGCCTCTTCGATCATGTAAAATTCCGAATGCATATGGTGATCCAGCACATTTTCCACCTTCACCGGCCGGAATGTTCCCAGCCCCACATGGAGGGTCACCCGGGCGATCTTTACACCGCTTTCCTGGATCTCCTTTAACAGTTCCTCTGTAAAATGCAGGCCGGCCGTAGGCGCTGCCGCAGATCCTTCATGCTTTGCATAGACGGTCTGGTAGCGGTTTTTATCCTTCAGCTGGTGGGTGATGTAAGGCGGCAGCGGCATCTGTCCCAGTTTATCCAGAATTTCCTCGAAAATCCCTTCGTAGTGGAACTGAATCAGCCGGTTTCCGTCCTCAACCGTGTCGATAATCGTTCCGGAAAGAATCCCGTCTCCGAAGATGATCTCCGTTCCCGGCTTTGCCTTCTTTCCCGGCTTTACCAAGGTCTCCCAGATATCATTCTCCCGCCGTTTTAAAAGAAGCAGCTCGATCTTAGCCTGCGTATCTTTTTTTGCGCCGAAAAGCCGCGCGGGAATCACTTTGGTATCATTGATGACCAGGCAGTCGCCTGCCTTTAAATACTGTCCGATCTCGCGGAATGTATGGTGAAATGTCTCCCCGGTCTCCTTATCCAGAACAAGAAGCCTGGACGCAGAACGGTCTTCCAGGGGATCCTGGGCAATCAGTTCCTGGGGCAAATCAAAATAAAAATCCTTAACGTTCATCTTTTCCTCCTTATGCAGTTAACGGCATCCGCAGAATCCTGCCAATGCCTGCGGGACAAAGGGATGCCGGGAATGGCACACGGCGCCTTTCGGGAAGCATACCCTCCCCGCGCGCCGGCCATCCCCGGCTGTCTTCTTTGCTTTGTATCCAGCCTGCCGCAAAAACGCAAAGCGTATGCGGTTTAGGACTGGGAATCAATACTGACTGCTGTATCTGCACCTGATACCGCCTCTGCGCCTTCCGAAACAGCCTCTCCGGAAGCATCGCTGCTTCCTTCTGCCGCAGACTCGGCAGAAACCGTCTCCTGGGCCTCACTGCTTTCTGCTGTTTCCTCTGCGCCGCCGATCTGGACCGTAACCTCATGCTGGGTTTCCGACTGGCCTGCGCCGGCCGCACCGCCCTGCTTTTCCAGAATGCCGTAGCTTTCCGCCAGATCTGCATCCTCCTCCAGAGCGAGACGAAGCTTTGCATAAATCTGGGTTTTCAGAAGAACGATCTCATCCATCTTCTCTGCGTCCGAAACAAAGTTTAACTCGTCTTGTGTCAGCGCCGATGAATCGGTCAGATAAAGACTTCCGTCTTCTGCTGTCTTTACATAGTTCCACAAAAGCCCCGGCGCAAGGGTCAGTGAATTCTTGAATTTTAAGTCATAACTTACATAAACCAGATAGGTTCCTTCTGTCAGCCCCGGCTTTGTATAGCAGAGAATGTTCCGGTATCCTTCGGTATAGCGGGCATCGTACTGCAGCTGGCTGCGCAGCGCTTCCATGCCTGTGGTGTCCGTCCATCCAAAAAGACGATAAATGGTTTCTACATCCGCAGTCTGTTTCGCTGTAAAATAGGTGTTCATCAGCTCCTGGATTTCCGGATAGTCTTCCGTAGTAAATTCATGGGGTTCACCGGCGCTTTCCGCGGCTTCCGTCTCCGTATCAGCCGCCTGTGTCTCTGCCTCCGAAACCGATTCTGTCGGCGCGGTCTCTCCCGCGTCCTTACGGTTCCGGTCCCACACCAGGATCACCACCACCAATATTACAACAATCAAAGGCAGGATTAAAAATTTGCCGAACCGCACCAGTTCTTCTGCCGTCCATGACCGATAGCCATATTTATTGTCCTTTACCCGTCTCATCTTAATCCTCCATGGAATCTTTCTCTTCTTCTGCAGGTATCTCCGCTTATTTTAACAAAAACCATATAAAAAATCAACGATGGTCTATGAATCCGCAGGGAAATTTTTTTGATTTTTTTCAAATTGGTACTTGCTTTTTTTTCCATATTATTGTATGATAATGGAGATGCGTCTGTAGCTCAGTGGATAGAGCAGTGGCCTCCGGAGCCGCGTGCGGAGGTTCGATTCCTCTCAGACGCATTTTTTTATTTCTGCAAGGCATGCCCTGCAGCAGGCCTGAAAGCCGCTCGCCTGCTGCAGGGCATTTGCATTATCCGGCATCACAGATCCGGAAACAATCATTAAGAGAACACCTGCCAAAGTCCGGCATGACTTTACAGGTTAAGGAGGTTTTATATGGCTTTCAATCCATTCCAGCTTATGCAGTACCGCGAAATGCTTACCACATTCCTGCAGAACCATCCCAAACTTCCCCTTTTCCTGAAGGCAGTATCCCAGGACGGACTGTCTGAAGGAACGATTCTGGAAACTACAGTAAAGACACCGGACGGGAAAGAATACTGCACCAATATTAAGCTGACAGCATCGGATATGGAACTGATTCAGAAGCTGAAACAGGACGGCGGATTTTCATAAATAATCTTTTCAAACTGCCCGATTTAACAGAACAAACCCTCATGCGCCGGCGGCAGGACTTTCAAAGCAACAAAGGTACTGCCTTTCCGTCACAGTTGACGGCCAGGCAGTACCTTCTTTGCTTTTCGTCAGAAATTAATCTTTATTAAAATCCTCTATGCCTCATCAATGGCCTTTCCGATATCATGACGCATATACTTATTGGCAAAGGAAATCCGTTCCGCAGCCTTATACGCATTCTCCCGGGCCGACCGAAGGTCCTTTCCAAGGGCTGTCACACCCAGGACTCTTCCGCCGTTGGTTAAAAAGGTCTTTCCATCCTCTGCAAATTTCGTTCCGGCATGGAATACGTAGCAGCCGTCATCTCCAGGGAACTGATCCAGTCCGGAAATGGGGAATCCCTTTTCATAATGAACAGGATATCCATCGGAAGCCAGAACTACGCACACCGCCGCATTGTCTTCAAATTCCAGCTGAATCTCATCCAGCCGTCCGTCAACGCAGGCTTCAAATACGTCCACGATATCGTTCTTCATCCGCGGAAGCACCACCTGAGTCTCCGGATCACCGAAACGGGCATTATACTCCAGCACTCTGGGCCCCTTTTCTGTAAGCATCAGGCCAAAGAAAATGATTCCCTTAAACTCCCTGCCTTCCTTCGCCATAGCGTCCACAGTCGTCTGATAAATGTATTTCCGGCAAAATTCATCCACTTCCTCCGTATAGAAGGGGCTGGGTGAAAAGGTACCCATGCCGCCGGTATTTAATCCGGTATCCCCATCGCCGGCACGCTTGTGATCCTGGGCGGAGGTCATGATTTTGATGGTCTTTCCATCCACGAAGGAAAGGACAGAAACCTCCCGGCCGGTCATAAACTCTTCCACCACGATCTTTTCACCGGCAGAACCGAACTTCTTATCTTCCATCAGTTCCTTAACGCCCTCTCTGGCCTCATCTAAATCCCTGCAGATCAGCACGCCTTTCCCCAAAGCCAGACCATCGGCCTTTAAAACGATAGGCATGGACGCAGTCTCTAAGTAATTAAGGGCTTCCTGGGCAGAATCAAAGGTTTCGTACGCCGCCGTGGGGATATTGTATTTTTTCATCAGATCCTTAGAAAATGCCTTGGACCCCTCCAGGATCGCCGCATTCTTTCTGGGGCCGAATACCCGCAGGCCTCTGGCCTCGAATACATCCACCACACCGCCTACCAGCGGATCGTCCATGCCGATGACCGTCAGATCGATGGCTTCTTTTTCGGCAAAATCAGCCAGTTTCTCAAATTCCATGGCGCCGATGGGAACACATTCTGCCAGCTGGCTGATTCCTCCATTCCCCGGTGCGCAGTAAATCTTTTCCACCCGGCTGCTCTGGGCAATCTTCCAGACGATGGCATGCTCACGGCCGCCGCTTCCTACTACTAAAACCTTCATCTTCTATGTCCTTTCTTTCTGTTCCCAGGACTTGGCTTCCCAAAGTCCTACTCTCCCAGTGAAATCTCTCCATTGGCAATCATATCAATGGCCTTCGGCAGGATAATCCACTCTGCCTCTTCCATCACTCTCTGCTGCAGCGTTTTCGGCGTATCCCCATCTTTTACTTCCACTGCCTTCTGCAGGAGGATGGGACCGGAATCTACGCCTTCGTCCACAAAATGCACCGTAGCTCCTGTAATCTTTACGCCGCGGGACAGGGCAGCTTCATGAACTTTCAGCCCGTAATAACCCACACCACAAAAGGAGGGGATCAATGACGGATGAATATTGATGATCCGGTTCCGGTAGCGGCGGATCATGGCCTCAGGAATGGTTACCAGATATCCTGCCAGCACGATCAGATCCAGATCATAGGAATCCACAGTCTCTAAGAGAGCCTGATTAAATGCGTCACGGCTTTCAAAACTTTTCGGTGACAGACACAAAGCCTCCACGCCCTTATGCCGTGCCCGTTCCAGGGCATAGGCCCCTGCATTGTTGCTGATTACCACTTTCACCTGGGCATTCCGGATCTTTCCGCTGTCAATGGCGTCAAATATGGCCTGCAGATTTGTTCCTCCTCCAGATACCAGCACTCCGATTTTCAGCATACTTCCACGCCTTTCTCGCCGTTTTCCACAGAGCCGACCACATAAGCCGTCTCGCCGGCACTCTCGATGGCCGCCTTCGCTTTCTCTGCATCCGCCGGATCCACTGCAATAATCATGCCAAGCCCCATATTGAAGGTATTGTACATCATATGTTCTTCAATCTGGCCCTTCTCTGCCAGCAGCCGGAAGATAGGCGGTACCGGATAGCTGTCCTTCTTTACTACAGCCTTTACACCGTCCTTTAACATCCGGGGCACATTCTCATAAAAGCCGCCGCCGGTAATGTGGCTGCATGCCTTTACGGTTACTCCCGCTTCTTTGATGGAGCGCAGAGCTTTCACGTAAATCTTCGTGGGTGCTAAAAGGGCTTCCCCAAGGGTAGTTCCCAGTTCGTCATAATAGGTATCCAGGCCCTCTTTCGTCAGTTCCTTGTCAAAAACCTTCCGAACCAGAGAAAAACCGTTGGAATGAACACCGGAAGAAGCCATGCCGATCAGCACATCACCGGCCTTTAGCGTCTCCCCGGTGATCATCTCTTTTCTGTCGCAGACGCCTACGGCAAATCCTGCCAGATCGTAGTCCTCCTCCGGCATCAGTCCCGGATGCTCCGCGGTCTCGCCTCCGATCAGAGCAGCATTGGACTGACGGCAGCCCTCTGCCACGCCTTTTACAATATCCGCGATCTTTTCCGGATAATTCTTTCCGCAGGCAATATAATCCAGGAAAAACAGCGGCTCACCGCCTGCACAGGCGATGTCATTGACACACATGGCCACAGCATCAATGCCGATGGTGTCATGCTTGTCCATAACGATGGCCAGCTTTACCTTGGTTCCGCATCCGTCTGTTCCGGAAAGAAGAACCGGGTCCTCCATCTCCTTGATCTTTGCCAGGGAAAAGCCGCCGGAAAAACCGCCGATTCCTCCCAGTACCTCCGGACGCATGGTGCTCTCTACATGCTTCTTCATCAGTTCCACCGCCTTGTATCCGGCCTCAATGTCTACTCCAGCGTTCTTGTAATCCATATTTATCCTCCATTTGCTGTGCCGGCAGCCTCGGTTTTGCCGCCTGCCCGGGTATCCGCAGTCCTTTAAAATCATTCATTATTTGCCGGAAGCCATATATTCCTTGTATCCGACTTCAGCCAGCTTATCCGCCTTGGCCACTACATCCTTCTTTAACTTCTCCGAATAATCCTTAAGCTTTGCCAGAAGCTCCGGATCCGAGGTTGCCAGGATCTTTGCCGCAAGGATACCGGCGTTGGCCCCGCCATTGATGGCGACGGTAGCCACCGGGATGCCTGACGGCATCTGCACGATAGAATACAGAGAATCCACGCCGCCCAGATCAGAAGTCTTCATGGGAATGCCGATTACCGGCATGGGGAAGATGGCCGCGCACATGCCGGGAAGATGAGCTGCCTTGCCCGCGCCTGCAATAATCACCTTAAAGCCCTTCTCTTCTGCCGCCTTTGCCCACTGAAAGAAAATGTCCGGCTCCCGATGAGCGGAAATGATTGTCATCTCATATTCAATCCCCATCTCATCTAAAATCTCTGCTGCTTTCGCCATAACGGGCATATCGGAATCGCTGCCCATAACAATGCCAACCTTTGCCATCCTGATCTCCTTTCCTAAAAGAACCGGCCTTCCGCTCTCGTCTCTTTTGTCCTGTGGACATACTTACTTATCAGGGAAAACCGGTGAATTGATTAGTTTTTCTTATTAGTATCGCTTATTAATTCCGCTTTACTTATTAGTATAATAACGTCTTTTCCCGGTCCCGTCAATCCCCTTCTCAGGAATTTACGATAAAAGTCCACTTCCGGACAGAGGTTCGTTTAAACTCTCTGTTCCGGACAGTACAAAGCGTCCGTTCCGGATAATGGGAATCTCCCTGCCGTCTTCCCTGCATGCCACGATGGAATCCAGCTCGTCATAAGGGATGGTAATATCCGTATGACAGCTGAAATAGGCTTTGGATACATCCTCCTTCCGGAGAATGGAAATTTCATTGTCCCTGGCGATCATTTCCTTCCCGTCCGGATTATACATGGGACAGTCCTCCGCCCAGCTGTAGCAGGTATCGCCTACCGCAAAATGAGGCCCCATTTTTTCCACAATCAGAATAGGCAGGCGGTCCACGATTCCGTAGCGCCGCCCGGCCGCGTAAGCTGTAGTATTGGTACCGATAGCAAATTCGCCCATGGGAAGGCTCTCATGATTCTTTAAGATCACCTGCCGCACCAGCTTCCGGTTCTCCTCCGGATCCTCCAGATTCTCACAGGTGTAATCCGTCACCCGGCCGTCCTTAAACCAGATGGCCAGGTTCTTAAACTGGAATTCGCCGATATATACGCTTTTTACATTTAAAAGACCGTCCGTACCTGCAAGGACCGGCGACGTGAACACCTCTCCCAGGGGAATATTTACATCCGAAACACAGTTTTCGAACTTGGTCTCCTTTTCCGGATTCTTCAGAGGATGAAGGGAAACCGTAAGATCCGTGCGGTTTTCCCCTGCTCCTTTAATCCGCACCCAATCAGCCTGATCCAGAGCGTCAATGATCACCTGTTGGATCTTCTGGTATTTTTCATAGTCCAGCGTATTGATCCGGATAATCTCCTCAAAGATCTCCCGGTAGGGTTCCCCGATCTCCGGCCGCGGGAAAGCAATAATGGTAAAACTGGTCTCTTCCTCCGGCGAATACTTATTCATCAGTTCCGTAAATTCATTATTATAGCTTCGAATCACAGCTTCCTGATGCTCGGACAGTGCATAACACTCCTTTTTATTTACCGGCACAAATCCCGGCTCGCCGAAAGTTTCCACCACAGCCGGTCCTGCATACCAGGAGGCCAGCTCCTTAAAATCCTCAAAGGCTGTCCGCAGCACGGAAAGCTTCCGCTCCTTCAGCGTATTTCCCATATAAAGGGCGCAGTCATAGCGATGGTCATATTCATACTGTTTATTGGGCGAAGAACTGTACCAGCCCACCTTCCGGTTGGGATTCCGGTTAATTACAGACAGCGGCGCACGGCAGAAGATGCACTGCAGTCCCAGACGGCCAAAGCCCTCTACTGCATAACGGATCATCCGCTCAAATCCTACCTCATAGCGGATCAGCACCGTTTTCTTTATGGAAAGATCCCTTCCCATTACCTCAAACCCTTTCCGGAACCCTTCTACGTAGGTGTCCGCCATAGAACGTACCGTCTCCTCCGGCAGAGAATTTAAAAATTCCGCCACGGAAAGTTCTGAGGGCGAAATATATTCGCCGAACCCATACAGATACCGAAGATCCTTAAGATCCGATTCCATGATAATGTCCCGTGCAAAAGAATAGGACGGATCAAACCGCTCCCAAAGCCAGCTGCGCACGGTCTGATCTGCATAATCACTTACGTACCAGTACAGCACATCCCGTACTTCTTTCTCCTGGGGAATGCTCTCCTCAAAAAGATTATAGATTTCGATAAATGTCTCGCAGGCCGCTGCAATGGGCCTGAGCCTTCCCTCGAACACATTAGGAATCTGGCTGCGCAGTTCACTGTAAAGGAAGGACAGAAGAGGGCCAAAGACTTCTCCCAGATGTGCCGACGCATAAGCCGGGTTTCCATAGCTCTCCTGGTAGTGGTCCGGCAGGATATCCCGGTACAGCCGGTGATTTAGCTGCTGGAGTTCTTCCAGGGACGCCTTCTCCATACATCCGTTCTGAAGAGAGCAGACGGTCTCCCCCAGAAGACAGATAAACCCGGAAACCTGCACAAAATAATCTCTGTAGGGCTCCTGCACCGTATTCTCAGAAGGAATCATACGGATCCGCTCCATGGAAAGCGCATACCGCTCTCCTGCCCCGTCATTTTCTTCCTTCCAGTACTCCCAAACATCCATTATAACTGTTCTCCTTTCTTCCGGCGTCTGCATCTACATATGCTGCAGGCCGATGATCAGGGTAATCACCCAGATCAGGATCAGCAGCCCGTCCAGAATCATGGACAGCTTCGCCAGGATATAATTTTTCTCTTTTTCAAATAAAGCCCACACACCATATCCCAGGCCGCAGGCTGCAAAGAGGAAACTGGAAAAGGCCATAGCGCCTACATTCAGCAGGACATTTCCCTGGCTCTTTACAGCCAGTCCCACCACAGAACCAAACAGCACCAGCGCTACCGCCGTGATCCCCGCCGCCCAGAAGCTTCTCCGGGCCAGGGGCTTCCTCACATAATTTACATAATTTATCTTTTTATTTTTTTCCGGCATGTCTCCGCCTCCAAATCCGAATTCTCTGTACGATCCGATAGGTGATGTATCCCAGGATCCCGCCGGCTGTATTCAAAATAATGTCATCCACATCAAAACTTCCCACCTTCGATACCAGCTGTACCAGTTCCACACAGAGGCTGAATCCGCCGCTGATTATGACCGTGTTGTACCATTTTTTGCTCCGCCGGCTGACAATAGGAAGAAAAAAACCGCATGGCATAAATGCCGCCACATTTCCAACTACGTTCAAAAGGAATGCCCACATTCCTAACTTATCCCGATACGTCCAGAATCGGGAAATTTCCTTAAAAGGTTCCAAATTATACGCATAATCTTCCCGAAGCGCCGCATCGGTCCTTCCGAAAAACTCTGCAAAAAACAGAAAATACACCAGCAGGGCCAGGTACAGAATAAACAGTACCCAGCCCATCTTCTGGTGCCCGGTTGTATTTCTTATCATATACGCTCCAGACCGCCGCCTGCGCCGCTAAAATTCAATTTCCGATTTCCGCTTTAATAAAAGCGCTCCTGTTACAATGGAGACGATTCCCACCGTCAGACCTACTGTGGCAATAATGATCCCGGCTGCAATGCTTCCCGCGCCGGCCCGGCCCATGGTCTTATAAACTCGTTCCATATTCATAATCCATCACTCCTGTCAAACGGCTATTTTGCTCCATACTGAGCATAATATGCGTCAATGGCTGCCTTTATGTCATCATTGATCACAATCTGTCCCTGGCATTCCCGGTTATACAGATACTCCGTAACCTCCGCCATATTTACAATGGCGGCAGTGGGGAAACCGTATAAATCCTTCACTTCTTCCAGAGCGCTCTTTTCGCTCTTGCCCCGCTCCATGCGGTTTAAGGATACAATCAGGCCCTTAATCTCCACATCTGCCTGGCTCTTTAAGATGGGATACGTCTCCTCAATGGACTTTCCGGATGTGGTTACATCCTCGATCATCACAACCCGGTCGCCGTCCTTTAACTTGCTTCCCAGAAGGATGCCGGTGTCTCCGTGATCCTTTACCTCCTTACGGTTGGAGCAATAGCGCACATCTTTGCCGTACAGCTCGCTGATGGCCATGGATGTGGCCACAGACAGCGGAATTCCCTTATAGGCCGGTCCGAAAAGCACATCAAAGTCCAGGCCGAAATTATCATGAATGGCCTTTGCGTAATATTCACCCAGTCTTCTTAACTGGGTACCGGTGACATAAGCACCTGCATTCATAAAGAAAGGAGACTTTCTTCCGCTCTTTAAAGTAAAATCGCCAAATTTCAGCACCTGGCTCTCCACCATAAATTCAATAAATTCCTGCTTATACTGTTCCATGTTCAATCCTCCTGTATCCGCGGGCACCCTCCCGCTTTCTCATAGCAGACATCGTTTTGTCCGCAGCGATATTTCTGTTCGCATCCATTTCCTGCTGCCGGTTCTCCGGCCTTTACCGCACCGCCCCGATCAGCTCCCGGATATCCTGGACGCCGTTCTTTTCCATGTAATCCCGGATCCCGTCGATTACTTCCACGGTTGCATAGGGATTGTTAAAGTTGGCCGTTCCCACCGCCACAGCCGTGGCTCCTGCCAGGATAAACTCCAGAGCGTCTTCGCTGTTCTGAATGCCGCCCATGCCGATGATGGGAACTTTTACCGCATTGGCCGCCTGATATACCATCCGCACAGCCACCGGCTTGATGGCCGGGCCCGATAAGCCGCCGGTCTTATTGGCCAGAGCGAAGGTTCTGCGGTTTACGTCAATCTTCATGCCGGTCAGGGTATTAATCAGAGAAATGGCATCGGCTCCGCCGGCCTCTGCCGCCTTTGCCATAATGGTAATATCCGTCACGTTGGGACTCAGCTTCATGATCACCGGCTGCTTTGCGTGCGCCTTGCATGCCTTTGTGATCGCTTCCACTGCTTTCGGGTCCTGACCGAAAGCAATTCCTCCTTCTTTTACATTGGGACAGGAAATATTGATCTCCAGAAGATCCACCGGCTCGTCTCCCAGCCGCTCTACCACCTCAATGTAATCCTCCGTGGTCTTTCCGCATACATTAACCACGATCTTCGTGTCATATTTCTTTAAAAAGGGGATGTCCCTGCGTGCGAACACATCGATTCCCGGATTCTGCAGCCCGATGGCATTTAACATGCCGCCGCAGGTCTCTGCAATCCGCGGCGTGGGATTTCCCGGCCAGGGCACATTGGCCACCCCCTTGGTTACCACCGCACCCAGACGGTTCAAATCTACAAACTCGCCGTACTCGGCTCCGGAGCCAAAGGTGCCGGAAGCCTCCATAACCGGATTCTTTAATTCCACGCCGGCCAGATTTACCTTCATGTTCATCACAGCTCCACCTCCTCAGCCCGAAATACCGGACCTTCCTTGCAGATCCGCTTATTGTGTACATGAGAATGTTCATCTACCTCTTTGGACTGGCAGACGCAGGCCAGGCATGCGCCGATGCCGCAGGCCATCCGCTCTTCCAGAGAAAGGTAACATTCGATTCCTTCCTGAGCTGCCCAGTTCTTTAATGCGCGAAGCATGGGAGTGGGGCCGCAGGCGAAGATTACATCTCCTTTAAGGCCATTCTCCCGGATGGCATCCAGCACATTTCCCTTGGTGCCGAAGCTTCCGTCCTCTGTGGCAGCAAATACGCTTCCTGTCTTCTCAAATTCATCTTTTAAAAACATCTGGCTGTCCCGGTAACCCAGCACGATAATCTTTTCGCCCTTAAGAGCCTTTGCCGTCTCCAGCATGGGCGGAACGCCGATGCCGCCGCCGATAAGGAATACCCGCTTTCCCTCTGCTGCTTCTAAGGGGAATCCATTGCCCAAAGGTCCCATGATCTCTGCCGGATCTCCGGCCTGGTATGCGGAGAATTCCGCCGTTCCTTTTCCTGCGATCCGGTACACGATCCGAAGCCGTCCGCCTTCCCGGTCGATTTCACACAGGCTGATGGGCCTGGGCAGCAGCCGTGCGCCGTCACGACAGTACAGAGAGATAAACTGCCCCGGAACCGCCTGTGATGCAATGGCAGGGGAATCGATCCACATGCTGTAAACGCCGTCTGCCAGCTTTTCCTGGCTGATCACCCGGGCCGTTTCTTTTATTTTTGCCATTTTTTGTGCCTCCTGGTTTTTGATTACAAAAAGTGTGCGCCGGGGATGCACACCCGCGCCGGAGCGCGCATCCACAGCGGGCCCATAACATCTTACAGAACCCGTCCGATATCCTGTACCATATCGATGACTGCCTGTCTGGAAGCATCTCCAAAATGCTCCGGTCCGAATTTGGCGTAAGTATCCTTCTTATATGCGGCAATGATTCCTCTGGAAGAATTCACCACAGCGCCAAAACCGTCCTCATTGAAGCAGTACTTCAGATCCTCTGCCGTTCCGCCCTGTGCGCCGTAGCCGGGAACCAGGAAATACGTATGGGGCATCAGTTTTCTTAAGATCCGGCTCATCTCCGGATAGGTAGCACCTACCACAGCGCCTACATTGCTGTAATCACCGTCCATGGAGGCCTCGCCCCACTCTACTACTTTCTCTGCCACCAGTTCATATAAAGGCCGGCCGTCAATAAGCTTATCCTGGAATTCGCCGCTGGAAGGATTCGAGGTCTTTACCAGAACAAACAGACCCTTGTCATTTTCCTGACATGCCTCCACGAAAGGCTTCACGCCGTCTGTTCCCAGATAGGGATTCACCGTCAGGAAATCTGTGTCAAAACCGGAAAAGGTATTCTTTCCCACTTTCACTTTGCCGATATGACCGGCTGCATAAGCTGCGGAAGTGGATCCGATATCACCCCTCTTGGCATCTCCGATAACAAGAAGTCCTTTCTCCCGGCAGTAATCCACTGTTTTCTTATATACTTTAAGTCCTTCGATGCCAAACTGCTCATACATGGCGATCTGGGGCTTTACCGATGGGATCAGATCCCAGGTGCAGTCAATAATTTCCTTATTGAACTGCCAGATAGCTTCCGCCGCGCCCTCTAACGTCTCACCGAATTCGTCAAAGGCTTTCTTTACCACATGCTCCGGAATATAGCTTAACATAGGATCCAGCCCAACGCAGATCGGGGCCTTGGTTTTTTCAATCTTTTCCATTAACTGCTTAATCATAACGTCCTCCTTCACACAGCCGCTGCCTGACGGCTGTTTGTTTTCTTTTCTTTTTTCACGCCTATTTACGCTGATCGTCTGCCGCTGATTAGGCGGCGTTAATTCAGGGATGCCAGTACGCACGCTGGTTTTCTTCGTTATCTTACCATAATCCAGAAACCCTGTCTACGTTTCCTGAAAGTTTAAAAACAGAAACTCGTTTACGATGAAATATATCTCATCACCATTCCCAGCGCTGTCAAAAATCCCGGCAGCAGGCTGTCTGTCTCGATCCACTCTTCTCTGGTATGGGCCCCTCCGCCTGCCACGCAGCCCACCGTGCAGGCCGGAATTCCCATAGACAGAGGAATGTTTGCATCTGTGGAACTGGCTTTTGTCTTCACCTGACCGTCCCAGTACATGGAAATCACCTTACGGCAGCTCTCTTCCAGGGATCGCAGAGCCTCTTGATCTACTCCCTTATTGCAGGGCCGGATCCCCAGCACTTCTGTTTCCACATCCCATCCGGCCAGCCCCAGAGCCTTCACTGTGCCATAAAAAAAATCTTCCATATATTTCAGGCATTTATGATCTTCTGACCGGAATTCATAGGTCATGGACGCCTCCTGGGCAATGGAATTAATGGTCGTGCCGCCCTGGATCGTTCCTACATTGTAAGTAGTCTTTGCCCCCTCAGGAAGCCGCACTGCATAAAGGCTCTGGATCAGTCCGGCCAGTATGTGAATGGCATTGGGATTTCCAAAAGCAGAGTAAGAATGGCCGCCTTCCGTCCGCACCGTTACCCTGTACCTCTGGGAACCCACAGCCTGGGTTACCGCCCATCCCAGATAGCCGTCCAGAGAATAGAAAGCTGCAATTTTATCTTTCCACTTTTCGCAGACGGCACGGCTCCCCTTCAGATTGCCCAGACCTTCTTCACACACATTTGCCGCAAAAAGAATCCCCCATCCCTTTGCCGGCTCTGCCTTTCTCTCCAGAAGATACTTGACACTCATCATCAGAAGTACCAGATTGGCCGTATCATCTCCAATTCCCGGAGCATACATCCGCCCCTCCTCCTCTCTTACCGTAAAGGCTTCTGTATCCGGGAATACCACATCCATATGAGCCATAAACACGGCGATTCTTTCCGCCTTCTCACATCCCATTTCATACACCACATTTCCAGCCTCATCAATCTGTACCCCTTCTGCCCCCTGGGCCGAAAGCCACGTTTTCACTGCCCGGGCTCTCTGCTCTTCCTGATGAGACGGTGCCGGTATGGCCGCCCATTCTTTCAGCAATGCCTTCACCTCCGGAAGATGTGATTTCGCGTAATCCTCAAAGTCCTTCTGCCAGTCCTGTTTCATCGCATCTTATCCTCCCTGCTTTTCACTGATTTTATCTTATCCTTATCCTACCACATCCCGGTCCTCTGCGCCAGCGCTCTTCCGGACTTATGTGCTGTCATTTGCCGGTTCCCCGCCCTTCTGTCTGATACCAGCGGCTCTGACTGTCAAAAGCCCTCCCAGATACTCCATACGCCTCTCTTCTCCGGTCTGGGCATCGTATAACCGAGCCATTCCGTTCGTGGAACGGAAGCTGGCCTTTATTACAAACAATAAAAAAAACAGATAACCGGCTGACAGCAGCCAGTGTACCTGTCCCACGACAAAAAGATATCCCACCGCAAACACGGTGTTGGATAGGATCATAATGATGTTCTGATACAACTCATACAAAAATGCAGACGGCTTTTGTGCGATCTGCTCCAGAATATCCCGGCTTTTCCTCTGCTCAAAAAGGCAGTATGGAATCCGGTTAAATTTATGTATGGTTTCTTCCTGCATGTTTTTTCCCAAGGCATATACGACCCTGGCAGCGCAGAAACGGCGCAGCGCCAGGATCCCTTCCCGGGCAAACAACATGCCGATATACAAAATCAGCGGATAAACCCAAAGATTCCCCTCTGTCACCGCATCGATCAGCCATAAAAGCATCACAGCGGATGCCGGCGCCAGAATTCCGGCAGCCAGCATCAGGGCAATCTCCAGGCAGGCGTATTTCTTTTCGTGGGACAGGATCATCTTGAAAAGCCATATAATTGGTCTTGGCATCAACATCATCCCTTTTTAATTTTAAATAATAATTCCCGGTCTTTTCTTTAACGCCTTCGTCTTCTCCGCAGATTCTGCATAAAAAGCCTCTTTTCCGTATTACGATTTCCCTTGCAGGATACCTGAATTTTAACACGACGCGCCAGGAAATACAAGCATTTTTCCAGCTGCCTGATCCCATGGAACAACCACCAGTTCCACCCCGGTTTCGCGCACCGCATCCTCCATTGCCTTGTCAAGACCAGAGTCCGTCACAATCATATTTACTTCCCCCAGAGCACAGATCTTCACAAGACTTGCTTTCCCAAACTTTCCGGAATCTGCCAGTACCACCGTACGGCTGGCCAGCTGACGCATCTGGTTCTGTACCCGTGCCTCGCTGAATCCCTGGTCAGTCAGACCTACTGTGGGATGAACACCGCTGGCCGACATAAACAGCACATCGATGTGCAGACCATCCAGCATGGCAGAAAAATCGTTTCCCAGGGACAGCTCCTCCTTATTCAGAATGCCTCCGATGAGAATAATGGTAAAATCCCGGCAATTCGCAAGCGCAAGCGCGTTCTGAATTGAATTTGTAATTACTGTAAGGGAACGAAACTGCCTTGCTAATTCTTTTGCCATCAGCAGACTGGTGCTGCCGTAGTCCAGCGCCACCACCTGCTTTTCCTTCACCAGCCCTGCCGCATGGCGAACAATCATGGCCTTCTCATCCATATGCTGGGTATTGCGCGCCGCCAGAGAAACGTATTTCTCTACAGGCTCTGCCACGATCTTCCCGGAAACCGGAACCGCCCCTCCGTGTACCCGCTCCAGCTGTCCGGCCTGTTCCAGATAATCCAGATCCTTTCGGACCGTCTCCGAAGAAACTTCCATGACCTCCACCAGCTCCGAAGTGCGAACTGTCCCGTTTTTCCTTAATAATTCTAAAATAAGCTTATGCCTCTCCCGCGCCAGCACCGCTCTCACTCCTTTTTTTATATTTCCCCCTAATCATTATAAACAAACAAAGCACAAATTTATAGCGTGATATTATACAATTTTTCTTTGTTTTCTTTGGGTATTTCGTTTATTTTTTGTTATTTTTATGTATTTTTCTTGATTTAATTTGGTTTATCGTGTATACTCAAGCCATATCAAACATTTCCAAACAAAACGCAACAAAATCCAAAGAAAATGAAAGGAGATTTTCAAACAAATGAGTAATGAAATGAAAGCAAAGGCAATGAAAGCTGCCCCGAACCGCTGGTTTGTATTCTGCATCCTTACCCTGTCAGGCGGTATCGCATTCAAGCTGTCTTCCATGAAAGACATGTTCTATGTTCCCATGCAGGAGTTCATGGGGTTAACCAACACCCAGATCGGCGGCGCCTTAAGCGCCTACGGAATTGTACAGACCATCGGCCTGATCGCCGGCATCTACGTCTGTGATATGTTCAGCAAAAAATATATGATCGGATGTTCACTGATCGGTCTGGGGGCCGTGGGCGTCTATCTGTCAACCTTCCCCGGATACTGGGGCTTCCTGGTCGCCTTCGGTATTATGGCTATCTTGGGTGAAGTTACCTACTGGCCGGTGCTTCTGAAAGCCATCCGTCTTCTTGGCGATGAAAAGACCCAGGGGCGTATGTTTGGATTTTTGGAAATGGGACGAGGTATTATAGACGTAATTGTCGCATCTTCTGCTTTGGCCATCTTTAAGGCTATGGGAGAAGGCGCACCTGCCTTAAGAGGCGGTCTTTTGTTCCTGGCTGCAGTTACTGCTGCTGCCGGTGTTCTCTGCCTTATCTTTGTTCCCAATGATGAAAAACGTGTGGATGAAGACGGCAAGGAAGTAAACAAAGCGCAGGCTGCATTCGGCGGTATGATGCAGGCAATTAAGAGCGTAGACATTTGGGCTGTTGCGTTAAATGGATTTGTAGTATACTGTATTTATTGCGGACTTACCTATTTTATTCCTTTCCTGAACCAGATTTACATGCTTCCCGCCACAGCGGTAGGTATGTACGGAATCATTAATCAGTACGGTCTGAAGATGGTCGGCGGCCCAATCGGAGGCTTTATGTCCGATAAAGTCCATCACTCTTCCGCAAAGCATATCCGGGTGGGCTTCCTGGTATGTGCCATTGCCATGGTTGCCTTTCTGCTGGTTCCTCATGAGGCTCTGGGCCAGAGCGGAAACTGGATTCTGGGCGCATGCTGTACTTTAGGCTTCGGCGCTATCGTATTCACTATGCGTGCTGTATTTTTTGCTCCTATGGATGAGGTAAAAGTGCCTGCAGAAATCACCGGCGCTGCCATGAGTCTGGCTTCTCTGGTTATCTATCTGCCGAATGCATTTGCCTATGTAATGTACGGAAGTTTTCTTGACCGCTATCCCGGCATGACCGGTTTCCGTATTGTCTTCACCGTTATGATCGGCTGGGCTGTTGTAGGCCTGTTTGTATCCACATTCCTGATCCACCGCATCAAAAAGCATCAGAAAAACGCATAATTAAGGAGGGCATCTATCATGTTAAAACTTGGTCTTGATACGGAAAGCCTGCATCTGTGGCTTCAGAATAAACGGATGGACATTTTCGGTTTCATTGAAAAGGCTCATGAATTCGGTCTGGACGGTGTAATGATTAATATTATCAGTGATTACGGTCTTGATCCGGAATGGGGAACCCTGGGAAGCAATGCCCCGGAACATCTGGCAAAGGTAAAGGCCCTGCTGGACAAATACAATATGTACTGCGAAATTGCAACCAAAGGCATTACTTATGAGCACTTAATGAAAGTACTTGAAGTTGCCGATGCCATCGGTGCAGACATCATCCGCACCTACATACCGATCACCTTAAACAGCAATGAATCTCGTGAGACCGGCGGCGAAGGGAAATATGATCTTGGAAAGATCCGTCTGGATTTTGATCCCGCTGTCTTTGATGAGGCAGTAACCACATTCCGGCAAATCATTCCGGAACTGCAGAAACGCCGCATTAAGATCGGACTGGAAAACCATGAATACGAAACATCCGAAGAGCTGGTAAATGTAGTAAAGCAGCTGAACACCCCCTGGATCGGCCTGCATTACGATTTCGGCAACTCCATGATGGCATGGGAAGATCCGGAAAAGGCAGCCCGCAATATGGCTCCCTATACGGTAACCACCCATTTTAAAGACCATATTGTTATTCCCTGTCCGGAAGATAAATATGGCTACGTAGTCTGCGGTATTCCCGCAGGCGAAGGAAATCTGGATCTTCCCAGACTGCTTTCCATTATATTGGACAACTCTTCCATTACCCGTCT
>DVKS01000092.1 GCA_018715905.1 Candidatus Caccovicinus merdipullorum
ATTTTCAGAAATACATCATCCGGAGACGTATCGAAGTGGCCATAACGAGCTTGACTCGAAATCAAGTTGTCGGGCAACCGGCACGTGGGTTCGAATCCCACCGTCTCCGCTTCCTTTTGTTTTCCATACAAAAAAAGTCCTGCCAGGCAGGACTTTTTTTATTTTCCAAAATAACTGTTGATTCCGGCCAGAAGTCCGTTTGCCAGAACTTCCATGGTGGCTGCGGAATGATCGGAAGCTTTGTCGCCCAGCTCAATATCTACACTGGGTATGGTGGAGTACGAAGTCTGCGTCAGATCCATGGCCATGGAACCGCCGGAAAAGATTTTTACGCCGGCAGACCTTAAACCTGAAATCAGATTTTCGCCCAAGGCGTGATGCTTCTGCCAGTTGGATGCTACCGGCTCCATGGCGCGATAGGAAGCAACATCCGGAACACTCATATAAAATGCGCCTTTATCACTGGTAGTGGAATCCCAATGAAGAGCGATATGACAATCTGCCGTATTATTGGCAATAACCGTTCTCGCAATATTATCTAACTGCACATCATCGCTTTCCCGGATCATCACCACATCGTATCCTGCCGCCAGAAGCTTGTCCTTTAATACCTTAGCCAGTGCCAGCGTCACATCCCTCTCCGGTGTGCCGTCCGAAAAAGTCATGCCGCTGGAAACTGCCGATGCCTTGGTGGAACCGCTGGCGGTCGTACCTCCGGTGACTTTCGGTGTGCCGTCAGGATGGCATAATGTCTTTGCCTGCTCCCCGCCGCTGGTGCCATGGCCGGCATTTACACATACCGTAATCTCCTTGCGGTCTGCTGCAGAAGACCGGTACATAACGGCAGCTCCGGTCTTAATGGCAGAATAATCTGCATACAGCCAGCCCGCATCTACCGTAATAAGACTGCCGTCTGATACTTCTGTCTTTGATGCATTTACCGTTCCCGTTCCGGATGAAATACCTGCTGCACCGCTCTGGTTTCCCGAAGATGCCGTTGGCTCTGATGAAACGTAAGTTTTGGACACGTAGAGGGTCTGCCCCTGATAATTTACCCTGCACCAGTCATCACTGTCTCCGGTGCGGGTCAAAGCAGCCCCGTTATTAAGAACGGTGTAGATATTGGACGCGTCTGCCGTGGTAGGCGCCGTGCGCAGCCGGACCTGATTTCCTTTAATATATACCGTATCCGATACATCGGAAAATGCAGGTGCCGGCGCCATGGCAAGTTCCGTCTCCTTTTCACTTAATGACGGAAGTCCCTGGCTGTCTGCAGTTTCCTGCCCGGAGACATCCTCCTGGGCTGCCGTAAGGACCGTTCCGACAGAAACTGCCTCATAACTTCCGGCACATCCTGAAACAAGCGCACCGGTGACGGCAGCCGCTAAAATCAACGCCGCTTTCCGTTTTCTTCTTTTTACTGCCAATTTTTATTCCTCCTCTGCCTGAAACAGCCCTTCTTTAAGGGCTGACACTGCTCTCTTCAGTTTACTACAGGCAGATGGATTTGTAAATACGGCGGCCTTTTCGGTTTCCTGACAAAATTCTTACAATATGTCAGCCTTCCCGAAAGCCTCCATGCAGCCAAGGTTTACCTTTCCCATTTCCATCACAGAAGAAAGCAGAAGATCCGCCTCCCAGTCCTCGGCCAGAATAAACAGCCCCTTATAGAAAAAGTCCAGGATCTCCGGATCCACGCTGCCTCCGGCTTCCATAACAGGCCATACGAAACCGGCCATCTGCCGGAGACTGTAAAGAAGCATAGTTTTCACCGTCCGTACCTGCTCCGGCCCTTTCCACAGGCGCTCCATATCGTAATCATCGGTATTGCCGCAGCGGGCAGTACACATGGCACATCCCGGAGCGATTCTGTCCTTTTCTTCCTTTACCTTCCTTGTCAGTTCCGGAAAATGCTTCTCGTCTCCGCTTTTTTGAAACAGGGAACCGGCCAGTCCTTCCACCAGCACCCGGTCCGCATCCCCGGTCCGCGGATTGGATGTACAAGCCCTTGCAAGGCCGATAAGCGCTCCCGTCAGAATATCCTGCTCATTTCTCGTTCCCTGCATTTATCGCTCCACAACCTTTCCATCTGCAGAGATCACCACAACATTCCAGGGAATGAATTTCCCGCTGTTTTTCATGGCAGTGACAGCTGCCTTTTCGATTCCTCCGCAGCACGGCACTTCCATCCGCACGATGGTGACGCTCTTAATGGCATTCTGGCTGAGGATCTCCGTCAGCTTCTGGCTGTAATCGCCTTCATCCAATTTCGGACATCCGATCAGCGTGATCCGGTTCCGGATGAATTCCTGATGAAAGTTTCCGTAAGCGTAAGCGGTGCAGTCTGCCGCAATCAGAAGATGCGCGCCGTCAAAGTAGGGCGCCCGCACCGGAACCAGCTTGATCTGGACCGGCCACTGGCTCAGCTGGGATTTCACGGACGGTGCCGCCGCCCTTTCTGCAGGCTCCGCAGACTGCTGGATCCGCTTTGCCTGGCTGCCAGGACATCCGCAGGGCAGGGACCCACTTTCTTCCTTTTTCCTCTTGTTCTCCATGACAGCCGCCTCATCATAAGCTGCCGCCTCCCTCTCCACAAAACGGATGGCTCCCGTGGGACAGGCCGGCAGACAGTCCCCCAGGCCGTCACAATAATCGTCCCGCAGAAGCTTCGCCTTTCCATCAACCATTCCTATGGCCCCCTCATGACAGGCCTTTGCACACAGACCGCATCCATTGCAGAGTGCTTCGTTAATTTCTATGATTTTGCGTATCATGACATTTCCTCCTAATAAACCGCAGCCGGCATTCCGGCAGCTTAGCTGAGTTTCTTTTTCTCTTTTGTACTGTATCATAAACCGTTTCTGCAGAAAAGTATGTTGCCGCAACAACATTTTTCAATAAAATCCAATCCGACAAGGCGCGTCTTGCTGGATACTTCGTAATAAAATGTGCCGCCGGTGCATTTACGCCGCAGCAAAAAACGGTGTCCTCCAGCCGTCTGCACCCTTTCCGGCTGACAGATCTGCTGCAAAACACCGTTTCTGAACTGCATTCTATTCTGTTTACCTTGAAAGTCCTGCCGCCGATTAGGCGGCATGTATTCAGGGATGCCAAATGCGCCGCCAGACTTTTGTGGGATAGCTGGTACGCCGCCCGCCGGCGCATGATGGTTTACCCTTTCAGAGGCTACAGGATCGTCCCTCCGCCCACTACCACATCGTCCTGGTAAAAGACCACTGCCTGACCTGGCGTAACGGCGCGGACCGGCTGGCGGAACCTGCAGGAAACGCGCCCGTCTTCTGCCGGCTGCAGCAGACAGGGGGCACCTTTATGGCTGTAGCGGATCTTTGCCGATACTTCCATTCCCTCTTCGGGCAGTTTGGGCACTGCCATCCAGTTTAAATCTTCACAGAGGAGAGAATCTGCAAATACATCTTCACCTTCTCCGATCACCACTTCATTGGTATCCGGACGGATCTCCTTGACAAATATCCGGCGTCCCGCTGCCAGGCCAAGTCCCCGGCGCTGGCCAATGGTATAATGGGTAATGCCCCGGTGCCGTCCCAGCACCCGTCCTTCTGTATCGACAAAATTTCCTTCCGGAAGCTTCTTTCCGCTGTATTCTTCAATAAAAGAAGCGTAATCATGGTCCGGAATAAAGCAGATCTCCTGACTGTCCGGCTTATGGGCCACCGGAAGACCGATCTTTTCGGCAATCCCGCGGATCTCTTCTTTGGTATACTGCCCTACCGGCATCCGGGTTCTGGCTAACTGCTCCTGCGTCAGATTATAAAGGGCATAAGTCTGATCCTTGGCGGCCGTGGCAGAAACCTTCAGCGCCCTCCGCCCGTTAGGCAGAAGGACGATCTGGGCGTAATGGCCGGTGGCAATGTAATCAGCTCCCAGCCCCACTGCCCGGTTAAGGAGCGCTTCCCATTTTACATGACGGTTGCAGGCAATACAGGGATTCGGCGTCCTGCCCCGGAGATATTCTCCAACAAAGTAGTCAATCACATTTTTCCGGAATTCTTCCTTGAAATTCATCACATAGTATGGAATTCCAAGATACTGCGCCACCCGTCTGGCATCTTCCACGGCGCTCAGTCCGCAGCAGCCGCCGTTTTCTTCCATTTCCGTATCCGGCTGGTCCTGCCAGATCTGCATGGTCACGCCGATCACTTCATATCCCTGTTCTTTCAGCAGATATGCAGCTACGG
>DVKS01000093.1 GCA_018715905.1 Candidatus Caccovicinus merdipullorum
GGCGGGAAAACAGGTGCAAAAACAGGCGTTAAGCTTGCTTATAAGCATGCTTTTGCACCTGTTTTCACATCGGATGGACCTCCGATGCTTCTTGTCCGGCCCTGGCCGGGCAAGAAGATGCGCCGTCCTGAGCAGTTACAATTTCTGCATTTTTTCTTTGCTGTCATATTGTAAATCCACGGATGTAAAATGCTCGTATGTCATATCACCTGGAATTATAGTCCGTGATTTTTGTTTTGTCAACTGCAGGGAAACGATACTGTTAATTCCTTACAATTTTATTTTTATCTTATGCCGGAATTCAGCAGATTTACCCCTGTCATTTACCGGTTATTTCCTTTTTTATGCTTCTTCCGAAAGACTTTCCCATTCATCCAGCAGCGTTTCAAATACCTTAAGTGCCGCATTTACGGGCTCCGGAGATGCCATATCCACTCCCGCAAGTTTTAAAAGCTCGATAGGCGGCATAGTACAGCCGCTGCTTAAGAAACGCCGGTAACCCTCCAGTGCGCCGCTTTCTCCCCGAAGGATCCGGTCTGCAACAGCTACCGCCGCCGAGAATCCGGTAGCATACTGATACACATAAAAAGGTGTATAAAAATGCGGAATCCGCTCCCACTCATAATCAATTTCTTCATCTACATGCATATCAGGTCCAAAGTAATCCACATTCAGCTGATGATAGATCCGGCACAGTTCCTGTGCAGTCAGCGTCTCTCCTGCCTCTGCCTTTTTATGGGCCATGGCTTCAAATTCGGCAAACATAGTCTGGCGGAACAGCGTTGCCCGGAAACTTTCCAGGAAATGATTGATCAGATATTTTTTCTCTTTCTGATCCCGGCTTTTCTCGATCAGGTGGCGGATCAGAAGCGCCTCATTGCAGGTAGAAGCAACCTCTGCCACAAAGATCCGGTAGCCGGCGTAGGTATAAGGCTGGCTGCGGTCCGAGCAGCAGGAATGGATGGCATGTCCCATCTCATGAGCAAGGGTAAAAACATGATCCAGGGTTCCGTTAAAATTTAAGAGTACATAAGGATGGGTTCCGTAAACGCCCCAGGAATAAGCGCCGCTCCGTTTTCCCTCATTTTCATATACATCGATCCAGCGGTTGGCAAATCCTTCTTCCAGAAGATCGGCATATTCCTTCCCCAGAGGAGCAAGTCCCTCTTTCACAATCTCTTTTGCTTCCTCAAAAGAATAGGAACGATGGACGCCTTCCACCATGGGAGCATACAGATCATACATATGGATCTCCGGAAGATTCAGAGCCTTCCTGCGGAGCCGGACGTACCGGTGCAGAAGGGGAAGGTGACTGCGGACAGTCTGAACCAGATTATCATAAACGGACTCCGGCACCTCATTCTCTGCCAGAGAATGGGCCCGGCTGGAGGGGTAATTCCGTACTCTGGCATAAAAAACCGCCTGTTTCACCTGAGCGCTGTAAATGGCAGCCACCGTGTTCCGGTACTGGCTGTATACGCTGTAGAGGCCGCGGAAGGCATTTTCCCGCACTCTCCTGTCCCGGCTTTCCATGAGAGCGATAAAATTGCCGTGGGTGATGGAAACGGTATCTCCGTCCTGATCCTGTATTGCCGGGAACTGGATATCTGCATTATTGAACATATTGAATATTCGGGAAGCTCCCTGGGTTGCTTCTGCAGATGCAGCCAGAAGTTCTTCTTTCTCCGCATCCAGCGTGTGGGGTTTCTTTGCCAGAAGCTGTTCAAGGGCACGCTTAAAATGCCCAATCCCATTTTCCGCATTCATAAATTCCTGCAGCTTTCCTTCCGGAATTTCCAGGATCTCCGGTACCAAGAAGGAAGATTCTCTGGAGGCCTCATAGGACAGGGACTCCGCCCGCCCGAACATCTCCTGATATTTCTGGTTTCCCGTGTCCTGATCCGACCGCATTCTGGCGTAAACGTAGAGAAGCTCCACCTTTTTCGACATCTCTTCATCAAAAACAAGGCACCGGTACAGATCGTCTGCCGACCGGCCGGCACATCCTCTTAACTGCCCGTATCCGGAAATCTCCTGCCTTGTCCGGGAAAAAAGCGTCTCCCATGTCTCGTCGCTTTCCACCATATCCTCCAGCCGCCAGGTATCGGCATCCGGAATTTCATTCCGCTTCTTCAATTTTTCTTCTCCTTTCTCGACCATTAAGAATCTGCCGCAGATCCGGCGTCATTTAAATCAGTCCCGACACCATGGGAACCACGATCACCGTCATCAGACCGGCCACAGCAATGGAAAGACTGCTCATGGCGCCTTCCACCTCGCCCATCTCCAGCGCCTTTGCTGTTCCCAGCGCATGGGAACTGGTGCCGATAGCCAGTCCTCTTGCTACCGGATGGGTAATTTTAGCAATCTTACAGAAAAGTTCCGTGCACATATTTCCTACGATTCCCGTTATCACAATGGACATCACCGTTAATGTCACAATTCCGCCTGCCTCTTCGCTGACGCCCATTCCGATGGCTGTGGTAATGGACTTGGGAAGAAGGGTCACATAATGCTGATGTCCCAGACCAAACACCCGGCACAAAAGAAAAACGCAGACTGCACTGGTGATTACTCCAGAGGTAATTCCTATTATTACTGCTGCGCTGTGCTTTTTCAGAAGATGAAGCTGCTTATAAAGAGGAATAGCCAGGCAGACGGTAGCCGGCGTGAGAAGGCCGCTGACAAACTGCCCGCCTTTCTCATAAGCTTCATAATCCACGCCTGTAACGGCAAGGATCAGCATCACCAGAAGGATAGCCAGCATCAGCGGATTAAAGATGGCCAGCTTCAGCTTCTTTTTGATGATCAGTCCCACAAGATATGCTCCTATTGTAACAAAAAAGCCGAAATATATACTGTTTTCCAGAACCTCTTTCATACCCTTTTCTTTCCTCCTTCCCTCTTAGTCCGCGTCATAACAAACTGCGCCACACATCCCGTCATGATAAATACCACTGCAGTAGACAGCACATTAATAATCAGATAGGGCACTCCCACCTGCATCACCTGATCCAGATACCGGATGATTCCCACACCGGCCGGAATAAACATGGGCGTCATATTATCCAGCAGAAAATTCCCGGTTCCTTCTACATCTTCCAGCTTTATCACCCCAGAAGAAAGCAGAAGCAGCATAAGAAAAAGCCCGTACACACCGGCCGGCACCGGAAGCGGCAAAACCTGATTCAAAATCTCTCCCACCGTGGAAATGCCAAGGATCAGGCTGAGTTCCTTTGCGATCTTCATATTTCCCATTCTCCTTTCCCAAAAATCCGGCGCATCCAAACGCCGACAATAAAATTCACTGCCTATTTTACCACTGTCCATCTGCACCGGGCAAGAAAGATTATCACCAAATTTTTCTTGTATTTTCCATTTCCTTCTACTATACTTACTATGACTTGCTGCCGCCAAACAGGCAGTCTGAAATCAGGAGGATTCCTTATGCTGATACAATGTGACCAAAGACTTTCCCACGCCCTGGAAACAAAGCTTTCCAGCCTTATCGATGCATGCCGCCAGAAGGAACCGATTTCTCTTTCTCTTCCCCAAGACGGACAGTACTTTCTCTGGATCGCCGGCGCAGAAAAAGAAGCTCTGGCCTGCCTGATCCTCTGCCCCGCAGGGCCCTTTCAGTGGGAATGTTATGCATTTACCCACCCTCAAAGCCGCAGGCAGGGACTTTTTAAGGCATTGTATGCCCGCGCCCGGGTCCTGACAGAGCAGGAAGCGGGCGCTGCCGGAGAGGCCGCAGACCTTCTCTTTCTTTCCGACGGCCTGAGTTCTGACGGCCAGGCTGCCTTAGAGGCCATGGACATGAAACTGCAGTATTCCGAATACCAGATGGAGCTTTCCATCTCTGGCGAAAAAAAGCTGCTGGGAACTCCGGAATCAGAAACTTGCGCCTCTCCCCTCCGCATAATCCGCCGGCGCCTTTCTGACCAGGGTTTGGAAAGCCAGCTTTATCTGGCCTTTCTCCCATCATCCTCTCTCCCCGAAAAGCGTCCCTTCTGTGCGGGAACCTGCCGCATCCTGCCTTACGGCAGCGGACGTTTTTACCTGTACCATCTGGAAATCACAGAAAGCTTCCGTTCCCGAGGATTTGGGCGTGCCCTTCTTTTCGGCGTCTTAAACAGCCTTCCCTCCCGCTCCCGGGTGATCCTGCAGGTTTCCTCTGAAAACACCGCCGCCCTTTCTCTGTATAAAAAAACAGGGTTCGGCATCACCAAAACCCTGTCTTATTACCGTCAGGATATTCCTGACGTTCAATAAATTTATTCTCTCACAGCCACTCCCTGGGCCTCGATCTGTTTTCTGATATCCAGCATCATCACATCCGTCTGGGCGATCACATCAGCGCAGTGCTTAAGACGCTCACTGATGTCTAAATCATCGCTGACTTTCTTCTTGTACTTCAGCTGGTGATCCAGACTGGCCCAGAAGTCCATGGCAATGGTCCGGATCTGCACTTCCACCCGCATATTTTTCTTCCGATCTGAGAAGAATACCGGAACTTCAATGATCATGTGATAACTGCGGTATCCATTTTCTTTCGGATTCTTAATATAATCCTTAATGGCAATTACATGCACATCATCCTGACGGATCAGCATATCCGCCACTTCATAGATATCATCCACAAAGGAACAGATCACGCGGATTCCTGCCACATCATCCAGATTATTCACCACGGACTCCAATGTAATGGGAAAACCCCGCCGGTGAAGCTTCTCAACGATACTCTCCGGTTTCTTTACCCTGGCTTTGATCATCTCGATGGGATTTCTCTGGTTCCTTATGGAAAGTTCATCGTTCAGCACTTCCAGCTTCGTGCGTACCTCCCGGATGGCGCAGGTATACATCATCATAATCTGCTGAAACTGCCTGCCTACATGAATCAGACTTTCCGGAACCGATACGGCATCCGGTCCGTTTACAATGAACCGGCTTAATTCACTGTTTGGGTTCATGCTGCTGTTCATCGCTTTCTTCCTATATTTCCTCCACAGCCTTAACAGCTTCTGCAAGGCTGTCATCTTTCAGATACTCGATCTTTCCTGCGTCCATTAACTGGGCGATATCCGGATTCATGGGAAGCTTTGCCAGAACCTTTATGCCCTCTCTGGCAGCCACTTCGTCAACATGACTTTCTCCAAAAACAGAAATCTTCTTTCCGCAGTCAGGACAAACCACATAACTCATATTTTCTACAACACCCAGAATCGGAATATCCATCTTCTTTGCCATATTTACAGCCTTGGCTACGATCATGGAAACCAGTTCCTGAGGAGAAGTAACGATAATAATTCCATCTACCGGAAGAGACTGGAACACGGTTAAGGGAACGTCTCCCGTTCCCGGAGGCATGTCCACAAACATATAATCTACATCCTTCCACAGAGTCTCCGTCCAGAACTGTCTCACCGCCCCGGCAATTACCGGACCTCTCCAGATTACCGGATCTGTGTCATGATCTAAAAGCAGATTGGCAGACATTACCTGAATCCCATTCATGCTCTCCACCGGAATCATCAGCGTGCCGTCCGCGGTGGTAGCAACCATCTCCTGATCCAGTCCGAATGCTCTTGGGATAGAAGGGCCGGTGATATCGGCATCCAGAATGGCCGTTCTCTTATTCTTACGGTTCATAGCCACAGCCATCATGGAGGTCACCATGGACTTGCCCACGCCTCCCTTTCCGCTGACAATGCCGATTACTTTCTTTACAGAGCTGGCAGGGTTAAGGGGTTCCAAAAAACTGGTTCTTTCCTGTGTTCTGCTGCTGCAGTTCTCCCCGCAGGAGCTGCAGTCATGGGTGCACTTCTCGCTCATTTTGCATGTATCTCCTTTATATATCGATGTTGAGGCAAACAGTGGTCTGCCCCCTGTGATGCATAACTGTTATTATACGTCACTTCCGAAAAAATGTCCAGAGTCACGGCGGCTTCCTAACCGGCCACCCGGCCCCGGATCATCCGGAAAATGCCTGCCGTCTCGAAGGTTTTTGCAATGGTGTAAAAGATCATGGAATCCACCGGCCACATGATCAGGTTCTTCATCAGCCGGGCCGGCAAAAGAACCGCAAATGCCTGGCCGTACAGCATGGACAGCCACAAAGTGTTCAGCAGCACATTGCAGATTAAGATCACCACAAGCTTGGTAGCCAGAACCCGTACCAGCGTAATAGAATTCCGGTAATAAGAACATCCGTAAATCACGCCTCCCAGCACAGCATTTAATGTAAAACCGGGAAAGAATGCACCGGTGGGATTCACGATATACTTTAAAATATCCAGAAGGCCGCCGAAGCATCCTCCCGCCACCGGACCGAAAAGGCATCCTACCAGTACATTGGGAATTCCGGAAAAGCCGATCTTAATATAATTTCCCAGGGATATGGTAAAATACCCCAGGACCACCGCCACGGCAGCAAACATGGCACAGGCCGTAATGGTACGCGGCTTTCGGATTTCCTCGCAGGACTGAGTAAACAAAGTTGCTAATCTTTTCATAAAAAATTACCTCCTTTGCAGAACTCATTCTACCACAATAGGAGATAATCTCTCAAATTGCAGCGGGATGCGGCCTGCGTACCGCAAGATACGGCTCCGCCTCTCCATTTCCGGAAAAGCTGTCCGTTCTTTTCGTCCCGCTGACAACTCCCTGTTCAGCAGACACTTAACGCACGCAAACCTACTCTGCATATATTTTATTTTACAGCTCTAATACAGCTGCGGTATAAGCGTATACCAGATGCACGAAAAAAGCAAGTGCTTTTTACCGTACGTGTTTCTGTTTTTGTAAGCCGCCCTCAGCCTGCCGCCTTCTGCTTCGCCGGCTTTAATTTTTCCAGAAGACTGCAGACCGCAATGGCGATAACCGTTCCCAGAAGCGCTCCCGCCAATACATCCGTTGGAAAATGGGCAAACAGATACATTCTGGAAAATCCAATAATCACCCCCAGGACCAGCAGAACGGTCCCCCATCTGCGGTTATAAAACCATACGCTGACTGCAGCTTCAAAGCTTGCCAGAGTATGGCCCGATGGGAAAGAATAATCCTGCGGCACGCCAATCAGCAGCGGAACCGACGGATCAATCCAGCAGGGACGGCTCCGGGCCACCAGATTCTTAAGAAAAAGATTTCCGATAATCAGTCCGGCCAGAAGAGACAGAAGCACCGCAAGCCCTGTTTTCCTGGTCCGTTTTCCTGCCAGAAGGATCACGCCCAGAATGATCCAGAACCACCCTCCATTTCCCAGAAAGGTCACCGCCGGCATCAGGCTGTCCAGGAAAGGATTTCGCAGTTCCTGCAGCCAGTAAAGAAATGAAAATTCCATAAATCTACGCTCCTACAGATCCGT
>DVKS01000094.1 GCA_018715905.1 Candidatus Caccovicinus merdipullorum
TGGGAGAATGGAAAGGTGCGAGAAGAGGACTGACATACGTTCTGGCAGGAGATGCCGTGATGATTGCCGCATGGATCTTCTTGGCCGGGGTCTGAGAAATGTAAGAGAAAATAAAAAGAGAAGCCGCATCCGGGGATTCCGGTGCGGCTTCTCTTTTTACATGGTGCTTTCCCGCCAGCGGATCACATTTTTCAGAATGACTTCTTTTGAATCGCCGCTGCCGTTAATCATTTCCAGAAGCTTGCGGGCGGCAAAGCGGCCTTCCTGATAGGCCGGAATCACAATGGAGGAAATGGCCGGCGTGGTGGTCTTGGTCCAGCCGGTCACATCAAATCCGATCAGGCCTATGGTCCGGGGCATCAGGGACTGATAGTCAGGGAATTCTTTGATTGCCAGATATACATTTGCAAGGGCAGAGGCGTCGGAGACGTAAATCAGCGTTTTCATCTCCGGCCGGATCTGCCGTTTCAGGTAATCATAGATTTCTTCGGTTGTTGCGTCCTGATTCATGTAGTAGGTCTTAAAGGGAAGACCTGCCGTGCGGAGGGCATCTTTGAAGCCCTGGGAGTTTCCTACGCCGCCGGAATCATCCTGACTGCCATCGGAAATCATAATGAACTGTTCGTAGCCCTTTTTGGCACATTGGGTGATTGCCTCATAAACACTGTTGTAATTTCCGCTCTTTACGCATTTTCCGTTGGAATCATAGGGAGATACATCCAGATAAACCAGATTTTTCTTTTTCTTTTCCAGCTCCATGCCCAGAACACCGAAACGGTAGGTGGCCTGGATAATGAAGCCGGATACCCCCAGACGGGACATGTTTTCGATGTATTCCTGTTCGCGGGAGAACAGCATGCCGCTGGAACCGACCACCACCTGGTAGCCGGATTCCCGGGCCTCTTCCTCGATGCCCTTCAGGGCACGGGAGGCGAGAGGCTGGGACAGGTCGCCCAGGATGACGCCGATGGTTCCGGCAGAAGCGCCCGGCCTGGTTTTTATGGCACGTGCTGCCGCATTAGGTTCATATCCCGTTTCTTCAATAATCTTCCGAATGCGTTCCATGGTTTCTTCTGACATTTTGTTCGTCTTGCCGTTCAGATAAAAGGACACGGTCGTTTTTGATACGCCTGCCTTTTCGGCGATTTCATTTATAGTAAGTTTTTTCATGTCTTCGAGCCTCGCTTTAAACAATCTGTCTTATTTTACCATGAAAATGGCGGATAAACAATATAACTTACGCCTTGAATCGAAGGGCGCGGAACGCGCCGCCTTCATTTTTCAGCACCAGAACCTTGCCGCGGCAGTCGGTGCCGTGGCAGGAAAAGATCTTTCTGCCGCGGAAAATTTCATGGCGGAAGAGGAGAATAACATAAGCCAGTTTTCCGTCCAGCCAGACTTCCTTTGCGGTCACCTGCTCCGGCGGGCAGGGATTTTCTGCTTCCGCCTGATATACCGGGGTATCCCGGATTTCGGCGTTCTCGGGAATCAGCCAGCTGATCATCTGGCCTTCCTGGTGCCAGGTCCGGCTGCTGGTAAATACCCAGTGCTCTTCCGTCTCATTATAGCGCCGGGAGAGGAGCGTGCGCTCCTTTTCCAGAGGCTCGCAGGCGCCAAGTTTTAAGCGGATGCCGTCATTTTCCAGAAGGACTTCGCCCCTTTCGGGAAGCTCTTTGACCACCGCAACTTCCGGCGAGAAGTGGAAGCGGCAGCGGCTCTTATGGGTTCCCTCCATCCGCAGGTCGTCAGAAATAAACCAGATTCCCTCCGGGAAAATCAGTACCTGCCGGTTATGGAAGGCCGGCCCGCCATCCGGTTCCCGGGAGAGGAAGGGCATCTCCCCATAGTGGATATCCTCTATGGTCTTTTCGTAATTTTTCAGGCTGTCCCCAAAGAAGGCGTAGCTCCAGGAGCCGTCAGCCAGTCCGGCTCTGGCGTCATCGATGATGCAGACATTATGGGCTTCGCCGTCTTTTAACATTCCGCGCAGAGGTTCCTCCTCCACGTAGGAGTAGCGTCCCGAATCCACCAGGAAAGGCCGCCCGCAGAAGTAATTGGAGATGTGGGTAAGGTCCACATGGCCGTGGGAGCTTCCCAGGGGACCGTTATGCAGATAGGTATAAGAGGCGTTTTCGTCCCAGCCGGTGCGGAAGAAGTAATTGCCGCTGACCGGGAAGCGGCCGCAGCAGTCTGCCGGAGCCTTGGCGGGAATGGTCTGGAAGGCCCGGAGACCGGGAGCTCCGAAAAACCATACATTGTCCAAATCCAGCTTTTCGTATCCGCCGAAGCGCAGCTGAGGATCGGAAAACAGCAGTGCGCCGCGGGAGAGGACGTCCCTGACGTCGGTACAGTCGCTGTCGCCCTGGGCCGGCTGTATGTGGTCCGGGCCGGCGGCCATCTGCACGTAGCGGTACATGGAATGAAGGATCTCCCGGATGGAAGTCTCATCAGCGGTATCTGAGGGCATGCCCAGCTGCTGCTTCATGATCAGCCAGGTGCTTACGCAGTTCAGTACCTCGATGTGGTACATGATGGACTGTTCCCAGTGAGAACCGTCCTCATAGATCTGGAAGGACAGCTGCCGCAGCAGTTCTTTTTCGGCCCACTCCACGATCTCCGGTTCCAGAAAGCCGTCGAGCCACAGGCCGTTTAAAAGGATAGAGGAAGTCTGCAGGACGCCCCAGTTGCTTAAGGTATATTTTGGCACGTAGCTGGCTTTCAGGTACAGGAACTGTTCCCGGATGCTTCCGATGACGGTGAGAATTTCCTGGTCAGTCAGGAGATCCTGTGCGGTCAGGTGAACCAGCACGGGAAGCCAGTTGGCACAGCGGATGCCGGTGTCAATGGTGCGGGTGGTGAGACTGGCTTTCGGCCCCACGGTGTTGTGATCGATCCAGTGGAGGATAAATTCCTTTGCCTTCAGGAAGTAATCCGGAGTGCCTGTATACCATCCGGCCAGCAGAAGCTTCTTTAAATATTCATGGCGGTTCAGCATGTAAACCCATTCGGGATCGCCGTTTGGCGACACATCCCAGATCAGCGGATCCAGCCGGTAGCAAACGGCGCAGGGCTCCATATCCCAGCGGTCCGTAAAGGTGAAGGTATTCTGCATCAGACTGTCTGCCTGGCGGAGGATCTCCCCGATCTCATCCCGGCCGTCCCCACAAAACCAGTCCTTCAGGGCGGCGGCATTATAGTTCTCCGAAAAGCGGACGGCCTTTTGGCGAAATGCGCGCAGCTTCTGTTCCGAATCCATAAGATTTTGCATAGCGTTCTCCTTTCGAAAAAGGAGCCGCTGCAAAAGGCAGTGAATCCGCATTGCCCTGCAGCAGCTCCTTAAGAGTCACAATGATTCCGTTAAAGGATTAACCAAGGAATCCGATTACGGATAAGAGGATTCCCACGATGATGGTTAAGATAACCAGACGGTAGGTGGTCCACTTCTTCTCTTTAATCAGCCAGAATACCAGGCAGGTAAAGAGTACCGGAAGCAGGTTCGGAAGCATGGCATCCAGCATTTCCTGAATGGAGATAACCTTCTGCTCTGTTTCGGATACCTGAGCCACATACTGCAGCGGCGTGGTGATCTTAACGAAGTTTACAGCCAGTCCGGAGATAACGGTAACACCGATCATGCCGGCCACGGTAGATACCTGCTCCATGTAGCCGCTGAGCTTGGTGATGATGCTGGTTCCCAGCTTATGTCCCCAGCCGCCCATTAACATCTTTACGATGAACAGGCAGATATTGATGCCCAGCCAGAAGAAGATCGGTCCAAGGATCAGGCCTTCCTGTGCCAGGGAAGCGCCGATGGTGGCAAAGAGGGGAGCCAGGCAGAACTGGGACAGGGAGTCGCCGATACCGGCCATGGGGCCCATCAGTGCCATCTTGATACCCTTGATTTCCTTGGGATCTGCACCGCCGTCCAGCATACTTAAATGCAGGTTGGTGATGAACGGTGCCATACTGGGGTTGGTGTTAAAGAACTCGATATTGTCCTTTAATACTTCTTTTAACTCATCGTCATCGGAATACATCTTCCGCAGGGAGGGATACAGCATATTGGCGTAGCCCAGACCCTGGTAGTTATTGTAGTTCATGCCGTTCTGCAGCAGATATGCACGCAGAGAAGTTTTTGTATAGTCGCTTTTCGTTAATTTAGATGCCATCTTCAAACTCTACCTCCACTTCTTCAACATTGTTGCTGCCGCCTTTTCCTGCATAGAAGAATACAAGAAGGGCAACTGCGGTTCCCAGAATAGCCACGCCGATGATCGGCAGCTTCAGATAGGAAATAGCCATGTAGCCTAACAGAACGAAGGGGATCAGCTCCTTCTTTGCCATTACGTTTAAGATCATGGCAAAACCGATTGCAGGAAGCATGGAACCGGCAACGCTTAATCCGGTGCTTAACCAGCCGGGGATCAGATTGATAACCGTCTGCAGTCCCTCTGCGCTCATGGCTCCGGCAAAACCGATGATAAAGCCCAGAACAAAGAAGACAACCAGGGTGGAATTTGCCAGCAGACGGAACCTGCCGAACTTCTTCTGCTCCAGAGCAGTCTTGGCTGCCTCGCCGATACCGGAGCAGGCGGTGTAAACGGCGGTGATGATGAACTGGAAGGCTACGGCGAAGGGGAAGGACAGTGCCAGAGCGGAGCCTACATCTACGCCGGAGGACTTCATGGTGATTGCCATAATGGTGCCTACGATGCCGGGGCCCATAGCGTTCGGCGGAACAGAACCGCCCTGGGAAACGCCGAAGCCCATGAAGGCCAGCTCGCCGACAGCGCCCATAGCCAGGCCGGTGGGCAGGTCACCGAGGATCAGGCCTACACCGGTTGCCATAACCAGGCAGCGGTTGGTGTAAATGCCCAGAAGCATGCCGCACAGACAGAATCCGCACCAGATGCCGATGATTATACTTTGAAACAATGTGATTTCCATACGTCTTTTCCTCCTAAACTTCTTGGATTACGTCCGGGCCGACGAATCAGAGATATTTGGTAATATCAACTTTCGCGCCGCTGTCGGTTCCGGACGGGGTGGACTTGGTGTTGAAGGTGATGTGGTAGGTGTCCTTTAACTCGCGCAGGGCAGCCTTGTCCTCGGGGCCTAAGGCGATATAGGGGCTGATCTCCTCCTTGCCGGGCGCCTTGTGGATATTTCCTACATTGATCTCCTTAACCGGAACACCGCCGGCTACCAGTTTCAGGGCATCCTCAGGGGTCTTGCAGATGATGAAGATGACCTGCTTGGGAGATGCCTTCATAATAATATCACAGGTATGCTGTACAGTGAAGAACCGCATGGCGATGGTCTTGGGGATCACGGCCTTCATCAGTGCCTGCTGCATAGGATCCGCAGCGGCGGCATCGTTGGCCACGATTACCGTGTTCACCCCCAGGGTCTTGATCCAGAGCTGTCCCTGTCCATGGACCAGACGCTCGTCAATACGGAATGCCACGATATTTGGTGTGTTCATGTTGAAATACCTCCATTTACTGAATTTTATGGCAAAGGCCGCCAGGTTTGGCAGGACGGCCTTTGCTGCGCCGATTTCTGCTGTGTATCAACGCAGAAAGTTTCCCTTAAAAATGTATCCTTACCTTATTAAATGTCCGGTCGTTTCGTTTACCAGTACGGATTCCAGTTCTTCAGGAACCGGATCAGCGCCTCCACGTAATAATAGTCTCCCCAGATATTACCACGGTCTACGCCCTTTCCGGAGTGCCAGGAATAAACGCCGTGGAGAAGGAAGGCTTCGCCGCCCTCTGCCTTTGGATTGGCGTAATTCTGGATAAGGGAACGCAGGATGCGGTGCATGGCATGCTGATATACTGCCTTGTTCTCTTCCGTTTCGGGAAGATAGTGATTCATCTCCTCCATGCCGCACACGGCGATGGCAGCTGCCGAAGAGTCCCGGGACTGGCCGGAGCCGTCGGAGAAGATCAGATCCCAGTAGCATACATCATCTGCCGGAAGGCGGTTTAAGAAGTAATTGGTCATGCCGCGGTACAGGTTAAATGCTTCCGGCCGTCTGGTGTGACGGTAATTTAATGCAATGCCGTAAATGCCCCAGGCCTGTCCTCTGGCCCATGCGGAGGAATCGGAATAGCCCTGGCGGGTCACGCCCTTAAGGGGTTTGCCGGTGTCCGGATCAAAGTAGAATGTATGGTAAGCAGACGCGTCATCCCGAACCACGTTATTGCAGGAGGTAATGAAATGACGGGTGGCTGCTTCCCGGTACTTGGGATCACCGGTCATGTCGCTGGCCCAGTAGAGCAGGGGAATATTCATCATGCAGTCGATGATCAGACGGTAGTCTTCCCGGCGCCCCACTTCGCCCCAGGCCTGGATGAAGCCGTCACGTTCGCGGTAGCGCTCCATCAGCACATCGGCAGCCATCAGAGCTGCTTCCTTTGCCTTTTCGGAACCGGTCAGCTTATAGCAGCTGGCGCAGGAGGGGGTGTACAGAAATCCCAGGTCGTGATGATTCAAGTCGATGCGCTGCTTTACCCGCTCCATGAAGGAATCAACCTGCTCCAGCGCGGCATTTTTAAAGGTATCCGAACCGGTGTACTCGTACATCAGCCATAAGATGCCGGTCCAGAATCCTGTGGTCCATTCTACATTTTCCGTAATGGCATACCGGTCATCGCTTCCCGCAGCAGAAAATGGGAATTTTCCGTTCAGATAGCGGAGATTGGCTTCGGTCTGACTTACCGCCAGATCCAGTGCCTTTGTGACCTCCTCCCGGGTGAGGAAGGGGGTGTCCAGAAAATGGAGCTTTTCTTTAATGGGCTCCTCTGCGATTTTCTTGATCATGGCAATTCTCCTCAAATGATGTATGGTTTTTAGATCCCGTCTTCGAATTCCGGATCTTTCGCGCTTTCCAGCTGATCCAGATCACGGATTCCTTCCGGGCCGGCGTTTAACAGATCCTGAGCCAGCGCATCCAGATCCATAATTCCTCTGGCGAATACAGCCTCTACCATCATGGCCATGTTTACGCCTGCCAGAACTTTTACTTGTTTACCAATCAGTTTACCACGCAGCATGGAGCTGGTGTTAAAGGGGGAGCCGC
>DVKS01000095.1 GCA_018715905.1 Candidatus Caccovicinus merdipullorum
CATCGGCGCCGTAGGATGCAGTGAAATTGTTCAGTACTGTCATGCCGGTTACGTTCAGCAGATTCTGAATGGATGCCGGCAGTCCCACCGCCAGGATTCCCAGAACAACTGCCTTGCGAAAGCCAAACTGTCTGGGACTTAAGCTGATCCAGGTCTTTTTCCTTCTGACAAACAAAAGAATAAAAAAATACAGACAGGCCACACAGTTGGAGATCATGGTAGCCAGACCGGCCCCCGCCGCTCCCATATGAAAACCCCAGGGAAGAATAAAAATGGGATCCAGCACAATATTTAACAGGCATCCGCTCATGGTTCCCACACTGGCATGAAGGGCGTTTCCCTCAGAACGAACCATATACGCCAGAACCACATTTAAAATTGAGGGCACCGCTCCGAGAAGAACGGTCCATTTTACATATCCCACTGTAGACAGATACGTTTGCTCATCCGCACCCAGCAGAGTCAGAAGAGGCTCCAAAAAAATCAGGCAAAGCAAAGACAGCAGGATTCCCCCTGCCAGAGAACAGTAAAAACCAAAAGAAGAGCTTCTGCGGACTGTGTCATAATCCTTCCGTCCCATGGCCCGGCTCATCATGCTGGAACTGCCTACACCGAACAGATTATTCACGGCATTAAATGCCAGAAGCAGGGGTGCAGCCAGCGCCACCGCCGCGTTTTCAACCGGATCATTCAGCATTCCGACAAAATACGTATCTGCCAGATTATACAACACCATTACCAGAGAACTGATGACCGTAGGGACCGCCAGCGTAGCGATGGCACGCGGCATAGGCGTGCTTTCAAATAGTTCTGTTTTTGAATGACTGCTCACGTTTTATTCCTCTCTTTCGTTCGAGAAATGCAAAAATACTATAAAACTTATTATACTATAGAGGATACCGGCAGGCAAGAAGGGCTTTCTTTCCCATCCCATCATTTTGCAGAACGCATGATCATCCTGAAACTGCATAAATCCGGCAAGACGCATCAATGACGCGTCTTGCCGGATACTTCGTCCTTTTCTCTTTTTATGCCAGGATCTGTACCAGGAAACTGGAAGAAATCAAAACCATCGCTCCCCTCACATCGCCGCATGAATGGCAGCCACGGCTCCCTCTGCCACGGCCGTGGCCGCCTGGCGCACCTGCTTGGCGCAGATGTCTCCGGCCGCGTAAACGCCGGGAATCTCCGTCTCCATTCTGGCATTTACCGGAATATAGCCGTTTTCCAGCTTCAGCTCACCGTAGGCCGCCGTATTGGGCACAGAGCCGGCATAAATGAAGATACCGCAGCCCGGATCCGAAATCCGCACAACTTCCCCTGTCCCCTCATCCTTAAGCTCCAGGCTTTCGATCTGCTCACCGCCATATACGCCCCAGAGTCTCGTTCCCGTCTTTACTTCGATATTCGGCGTATTTTCCACTTTCGCTAAAAACTCCGGAATGCATCCCAGCCGGTCCTCAAAATGAACGAGCGTAAGCTTACTGGCAAACTGCGCCAGGTACAGCGCTTCCTTTACCGCCCCGTCAGCCCCGCCTACCACATAAACATGCTTTCCGGAAAAATCCAGTCCTTCCATGGCAGCGTTCCTTCCGATCCCATGACCGGCCAGCTCTTCTTCCCCCGGAATTCCTAACTTCCTTGGCGTAGTTCCGTTAGCCAGAATCACCTTCGCCGCCCGGTAAATGTTTTTATCCGTAACAATCTTTTTTACCTCTCCCCGCAGCGTCACCGACTGCACCGTTTCATACACCACCGGCACACCGGCCGCTTCCGCTTGGCGCTTCATCCTTGCGGCAAAAGAGCTTCCTGTCTCTCCCTCCACAATGCCCGTATAATGGGTTACTGTGGAAACCTTCCCGATAAGGCCGCCGATCTTTTCCTTCTCGATAACCAGCACCTTCTTTCCCCTGCTTACCCCATAGATCCCCGCGCTGATGCCTGCCGGGCCCGCGCCGATAATAATAATGTCATACTGCTTTGCCGTATTTTCCATGATCCGTTCCTCCTGTCCAGCTTCTTTGTATTTTCTGCTTTCTGTCTTGCATTATAGTAGAAACCTGCGATAAAATAAAATTATCTTTTGGAATTAATCGATTCTGTTTTTTTATTATCTGTTCCGGATCATTTATCCTGATTTCAACCACGCTTCATTAAGGAGGTACAGCTGCATGTTTTACTTTATCCGCCATGGAAAAACCGACTATTCTCAGCAGAACACCAAATTTTATACCGGCTTCGGCGTCCACCTTTCCCCGCTGTCCCAAAAGGGGATCCAGCAGATTCAGGCAGCCGCCGGCGACCCCAGACTGAAAGGCACCAATCTGATCCTCTGCTCCCCCTACACCAGGGCTCTCCAGACTGCCGCGATCCTTTCCCGAAAACTGGATGCAGAAATCGCGGTGGAAACCGACCTGCACGAATGGCTGGCGGACCGCCGCTACCGGTACACAGATGACCAGACTGCCGAAACCTGCTATCAGGAATATATGGACAATGACGGCCTGTATCCTGCCGGAACAGACCCGATCTGGGAAAACGCGGAAATGATGCGGTCGCGGGTCCTGAGTGTCCTGGAAAAATACCGCCGGTACCCGAAAGTAATCGTTGCCGGCCACGGGATGATGATCCAGGCCGTAACCGGAAGCCGGCATCCCAAAAATGGCGAAATCATTGCCTTTGACTGGTAAACATTTTCCCGAAAATCAAAAAGGAGGCCTGCCAGGAAAAGATGTCTGCCGGGAACTGGCGAAAGGAGGAAGAGAAAAAACACCATGGAGCCGAAACTGAACACCTTTTTAACCGTATGCGAAACCATGAACTATCACGCTGCCGCAGAACTTCTCCATCTGACCCAGCCTGCAGTAACGAAGCAGATCCAGTCTCTAGAGGCCCAGTACCGCACCCGGCTGTTTTCCTATGACGGGAAAAAACTTCATAAAACAGAAGCCGGGCGGGTTCTGGAAGATTACGCCCGCTCCATCCGTTCCAACTTCCGGGAAATGGAACAGGCCATGGCCGGCATCAAGCGGCGGACTCTGCGGATCGGCGCCACAAAAACCATCGGCGATTACGTACTTTTAATAGTGTATTTAAAGGACACAAGGGCGCAGGAATATGT